>CAYROZ010000061.1:0-11710 GCA_964426125.1 uncultured Oscillospiraceae bacterium | reverse complement strand
CGGCGGGGCTTTCCGCCTGCTATCGCGTTTCCGGCGCGAGCAGCGAGAGGATCTGCCGGGCGGCCTCCGGCGCAGAAACCGCATCCGTATCCACGCGCAGATCGTGCGCCTCGGCTTCAAACTGGCCGTATTTGCGCTCCAGCATAGCCGCGACCGGCGCGGGCAAATTTCCGTGCATCCGCGCGGCAAAACGCGCCCGGATCGTCTCAAGGCTGGCCGCTACCAGCACGCGAACACAGCCCTCCGGCAGCAGCGCGAGCTGCTCGGGGTCGCTGATCACATAAATGATCGGCTCGCCGCTGCAAAGCTTCTTTTTAAACAGCGCCGCGGCCATAGCCTCGCTTTTGGCCAGACGCAAATAATCTTTTCCGCTGAAAATTTCCGCCGAAAGCGGCGCGGCCAGCGCCTCGGCAAGGGCGGATTTGCCCGTGCAGCTGTCGCCGAATAGTGCCATGACCATGGTTGTCATTCTCCTTTCTCGTTTGCCTCGCACTGGCGCACCCACTCGTCCAGAAAGGCCATCTGCTGAGGCGTATGGAACCAATGCTCGCCCTCCGGCATCACGGTGAGCGCCGCGCCGGTCTCGGCGGCAAAGCGTTCGATGGTCTCGCGGCTCGTCATGTTATCGTTCGCGCCGTATAAAATCGCCGTCGGGACACGCCAGCGGACGGGGTTGGCCCGCGCCCAAGCGAGATAGCGCCACGAGAGCGTCTCGCCAAAGGGCGTGGGAATCTCGCCCTTTTCGCAAAGCGCCGCCTCCGTCACGCCCGCCCAGCCCATCATGTCCAAAATCAGCCGCTCCATATCCACAATGGGCGAGATGAGCAGCGCGTGGTCGATGTCCCGGTCGGCGAGCGACACCAGCGCAAAATACGCGCCGATGCTGTTGGCCACGAGCGTCACGCGGTCGTAATCCCGGCTCCAGCGGTCATAAAAGGCGGCGAATTCCGTCTGCGCTTCCCACGGCGTTTCGGCCTCATAGTCAAAGCCGAGCACATCGCTGTCCGGAAACAGCGGGCCATAGTGTGCGCCCTCGGCGGCACTGCCGCCTTTTCCATGGATATATATCACCAGTTTTCGCATACTTTCTCACTCGCTTTCGCCCGGCAACTCCCCGAGCATTTCCACGCGGCAGCCCTTCTGCGCGTAGATATCCTCGGGTATCATGGGCGAGCCAATCTCCTCCAGCAGTGTTTGGTCGATCACATGGATGGTCTCCGTTTCCACGTCCGCCGCTTCGGCCATGCCGGCGAGAAACGCGCGGGCGATGTTCATGGCGTCGCTCTCCTCGCGCTTGGGCGAGCCGTTGATGTGCAGAATTTTCATGTCTCCTCCGATCGCACATAGGCCAGCATGGCCTGAAATTCGGTCGTGAGCATTTGGCCGAGCTGCTGCTCCGAAAAGCGGCACGCACCCGTGGCGCACAGCGCGCCCACGCCGAAGGTGTATACCCACACATTTTCAAACACACGCTCCGCGGCTTCCGGCGCAAGGGCATAGTCTCGCTCAAGCGCCTCGATGCACTGCCGCGCCGTGTCGCCCAGACTGTCCAGCAGCGAGGCGATGCCATCGGCCGCATCCCGCTCGGTCATGAACAAAAGCTGATACAGCTTTGGCTCCCGCGCGGCAAAGTGCAGCATTTG
The DNA here is from genome assembly GCA_964426125.1 of uncultured Oscillospiraceae bacterium. Lineage (GTDB taxonomy): Bacteria > Bacillota > Clostridia > Oscillospirales > Oscillospiraceae > CAJOIG01. Next base: position 10,067 of record CAYROZ010000061.1, on the reverse strand, counting down.
TATGCCCACCTGCTTAAAGCGCGGCATATCCGGCAGCGCGTGCGCGGCGTAGCCTTCAAAGCGGGCCATGGCGGCCCCGCGCACGGCCTCGCGCACCTGCGCCATGGAATCGAACACGGTGAATATCGGGCGGGCGGAGCTTCCCAGCGCGTCGCCAAGGGCCTTGGCTGTGAGCGCGGAAGGGCCCTGCTCGGCCACGATGTCCAGCGCGGCGGCCACGATCTGCTCGCGGGTGAATTTCGGTTTGGGGGGCATGGCATATCCTCCGGAGATTGTTTTAAAATATTCGTTTTGCAACGCGTGTTTTAGATTATACGCGCCCGTCTCCCCGCTGTCAAGAGCTCCGGCAGGGCTATTTTGCGCGGCGGTTGAAAAATCGGCGCGGATACGGTATACTTTGGGAGTAAAGGAAGTGAATATACTTTGTCTATAAATGATAACAACCTGCGTCTGGCCGTGCTCATCGATGCGGACAATGCCCCGCGCGACTGCCTGCAGGGCGTGATGGAGGAGCTGGCCATCTATGGCACGCCCAACATCAAGCGCGCCTATGGCGACTGGTCCACGAGCAATCTTTCCGGCTGGAAAAAGGCGCTTTTGGACATCTCCGTGACCCCTGTGCAGCAGTTTGCCTACACCAAGGGAAAAAACTCCACGGACACCGCCATGATCATCGACGCGATGGACATCCTCTACACCGGCAACACGGACGGCTTTGTGCTTGTTTCCTCCGATTCCGACTTCACGGGACTGGCCCGCCGCCTGCGCGAGGCCGGGCAGTATGTCATCGGCGTGGGCGAGCAGAAAACGCCGAACGCGCTCATTGCCGCGTGCAATAAGTTTATCTACATCGAGGTCATCCGCGAGCGCAATAAGAAGACCACCGCCAAAAAACCGGAGAAAAAGCCCGAACCGGCCAAGAAAACCGCCGAGCCCAAACCGGAGAAAAAGGCGGAACCGGCCAGGAAGGCCGCCGAGCCGAAGCCCGAGAAAAAGCCGGACGAGCGAGCGATTCCCGATTCCATCGTATGGCTCATCGCCGATTCCATTCTCGACCTAGCCGGCGCGTCGGACGACGATTTCGTATCCCTCGGCGCGGTGGGGCAGCTGGTGCAGAAAAAGCGCCCGGACTTTGACACCCGCAGCTACGGCTTTTCCAAGCTTTCCGCCATGGTGAAGGCCATCGACCGCTTCCAGGTGGAGGAGCGCGAGGACAAAAACGATCCCCGCTCGAAGCAGGTTTTCATCCGCGACACCGAAATGTGAAAAAATGTCCCGCCAAAATGGCGGGACATTTTGCTCTTTTTACAGGAAGAATCGCCCCAGCTCGGAGCGGTCGGAGATATACAGCTTTTGACACACGCTGGCCAGCGTGGCCTTCAGCGCGCTTTGCGTGATGCCCAGCTCCCTGGCCGTTTCCCGGAAGGATAGCCCCTTGGCGAGGTGGCGCGCCGCGTGGTGCTCCTGCGGCGTGAGCAGAGTGTCGAGATGCTCGCGGATGAAGCGCATATGAAAGCGGTTCCAGTCCTGCCATATCTGCTCGCCAAGCGCCTGCACCGGCTCTGTGAGCTCCGGCGCCAGGTCGTGCAGCAGCGCGTCCATGTCCTCCGGCATCAGCTGGCGGTATTCCGCAAAGGGCGTGATGAAACCATAGGGGAAGGCCATTTCGGCGGCCTGCTCCAGGGCGCGGCGGCAGCCCGCGCCGTCGTTTTGACTGCGGCAGGCGCCCGCCAGAAGCAGACTGAGATACACATCCAGCATGGTGAAGCTGTCGTCGCGCGCCCACAGTGCCCGCGCCGTTTTGCAAACGCCGATGAGCTCGTTCGAGCGCTGGCGTGCCTGCAGACTTTTGGCATAAAGATACACGCTCATCGGCCGCGCCTCCACCGGCACATAGGAAAAGTAGCCGTCCAATATCCACTGCGGCGCAAGCTCTGTGGCGAACTGGCTCAAAAGCGCCGTGGACAGGGCCACCTCCGCCAGCTTCCGGTCGCGCTCTCTGGGCGTGTGGTAGATCGACTGCAAAAACTCATCCGCCTCGGAAAAACGCTGCCAGTCGTCCGTGCGGCTGGCGGCCGCCATGGTGAGCGTGAGGGCGCAAAGCGTTGTGTCGCTGCTGCGGCCCACAAGCTCAAACGCGCCTGCGGCCGTGGCCAGATCGCCGCGCAGAAACGCAAACTCCGCCGCCAGCTGCTGGTGCTGCGCCTGTGCGCCGAGCGCCTCGGGCGAAACGGTGCAGCCCTTCGGCAGGGAAACGGAGGACATGGTCAAAAGGCCGCTGCCGTCGTAATCCGGGCGGCTGCCCAGCTGCCGCCGCCGCTCGCGGCGCGGATCGTCCGGCTTGGCGGCGTTTTCCGGCAGCATCCACACATTGCCGTATTTGCGCGCGCCCGGCACCCGCCCGGCCCGACAGAGATTCTGCACTACGCGGATGTGCGCGCCCCAGCGGGCCGCCGCCTCGCGCGCCGATATGTATTCCATGCCGTCGCCCCCTTTTTTTAATCTCTATTCTACTCGTTTATGCGATAAGATGCAACAGGGAGCGTTCCAAAGCGGAATGCTCCCTGCTTGTGTTTCAGCCCCAAACGAACCAGATGAACAGATAGCCGATCAAAACGGCTGTGAGCGTAAAGGGCACGCCGATGCGGAAAAAGTCGCGGTTTTTCACCTCGTAGCCCTCCTTGCGCAAAATGCCGATGCCGGCCACGTTGGCCGAAGCGCCGAAGGGGGTAAGGTTGCCGCCGAGCGTGGCGCCCGAGAGCAGACCGAAATACAAAACCACGGGGTCCACGCCCAGACGCAGCGCGATGCCCTGCACCACCGGCAGCATGGCCGCCACATAGGGGATGTTGTCGATGAAGGCCGACAGCACCACCGAGGCAAACACGATCAGCGTGTAAAGGCCAAAGATGCTGCCGCCGCCCACATGGGCGAAGAAATCCGCCACGGCGTCGATGATGCCGGCGTTTTCAATGCCCGCGATGACCACAAACAGACCCGCGAGCATCCCGAGCGTGGCATAATCCATCTCCGAGGCCACCAGCTTCAGCGGCGCAAAGCCGCGGCGGCGGATGCACGCGCGCACCAGCGCAAACAGGCAAACCGCCATGCAGATCAGGCCGTTTTTCAGCTCCTCGAGCACCGGCACGCCGATCGTGATGAACGAGGCCGCGATCAGCAGCGCCACCACCGCGATCATCAGATAGCCGGGGACATAGTCGTCCACCTCGGTCATGCGCTCGGACAGAACGGGCGCTTTTTCCTTGCGGAACAGGAAATAGAGTATGAACGCCGTGCCCAGCGCGCCGAGCTCCACAGCCCAGAAAATCGAGAACTTGCCCTGCCAGAAGATGAAATCGACAAAGCTCATGCCCGCGTAGCCGCCGAGCAGGATGCTGGTCGTGTCGCCGACCAGCGTGGCCGCGCCCTGCAAGTTCGACGAAACCGCGATGGCCACAATGACCGGCACAGGGTTTACATCCAGCTTGCGGCTGATGGCAAGACCCACCGGCGCGACCATGAGCACCGTGGCCACGTTATCCACAAACGCGCTCACAATGCCCGCAAACACCGCCAAAAGCACGATGGCCCAGCAGGCGTTCGGCGCCTTTTTCAGCATGAGATCCGCCAAACGCGCGGGCATACCGGTTTCGATGAACAGGCTCACCAGCCCCATCGTGCCCGCGATCATCAAGATCACGTTCCAGTTGATGGCGCCCACCACCGCGCCGAGCGGCAGCACGCCGAACGCCAGCATACAAACCGCGCCGCCCACGGCGAAGGCCACGCGGCCCTTGGGAAACGCCAGCATGCCCACATACATCAAAACAAAAATGATAAGTGCGATCGTCATTGGTTATGTCCTTTCTATGTCTCAAAAACGCGCATCGCGCCGCCCCGTCCAAACGCCGGGGGCAAAAAGCATCAAAACCGGGAAAAATTCAAGCCGTCCCAGCAGCATACAGGCCGACAAAACCAGTTTGCTCCCGGCGCTCCAAAAGCCGAAATTCCCGCTCGGCCCGACAAGCCCCAGCCCCGGCCCCACGTTTGAAACGCAGGTGAGTATGCTCGTGAAGGTCGTTTCCATGTCCACGCCCTGCAAGCTCACGATCAAAAACGCCAGCACCACCGTGATGCAATACAGCGCCAGATACCCGCAGGTGGCGCGCAGGGTGGCCTCATCCATGCGCTCGCCGTCAAGCGTGACGCGGCGGACACTGTGGGGCGAAAGCTGCTTTTGCACCACGAACACGGCGTATTTCACGATCAGCACCACGCGGCTGATCTTCATGCCGCCCGCCGTAGACCCGGCGCACGCGCCCGTGATCGTGAGCAGGAGCAGGACTGCCTTGGAATACGACGGCCAGAGATTAAAATCCGCCGTGGCATAGCCCGTGGTGGAAACGATGGACGCCGTTTGGAAAAACGAATACCGCAGCGCCGGGAAAAAGCCGCCGTAAAGCGGGGCGATGTTCACCGCGATGGTCAGACCCGCGAACAGCACAAGGCCCAGATAGGCCAAAAGCTCCTCGTTTTTCAGCGCGCGCGCGGCGCTTCCGAGCAGGATGAGATAAAACAGATTGAAGTTTATGCCGAACAGCAGCATGAAAACCGTGATGACCGTGTCGATATATGCGCTGTCATACCAGCCAACGGAGGCGCTTTTCAGGCCGAAACCGCCGGTACCGGCCGTGCCGAAGGCGTGCAGAAGGGCATCGAAAAAGCTCATGCCGCCCGCCATCAGCAAAATGGTCTGCACCGCCGTGAGCACGATGTAGATGATATACAGGATGCGCGCCGTGCGGCGCATACGCGGCACCAGCTTGCCCTTGACGGGGCCGGGCATCTCCGCGCGCGCGATGTGCATACTGCGTTCCTCGCTCATGGGCATCACGGCCAGCATGAACACCAGAACGCCCATGCCGCCGATCCAGTGGGAAAAGCTGCGCCAGAACAAAACGCCCCGGCTGAGCCCCTCTACCTCTGCCACCACGGAGGCCCCGCAGGTGGTGAAGCCGGAGATGATCTCAAACAGCGCATCCACATAGTTCGGAATGTCGCCCGAAAGCACGAAGGGCAGCGCGCCCACAAGGCTTATCACGATCCAGCTCAGTGCCACGGACACAAAGCCCTCGCGCGCGTAGTAGTTGTTCTCGCGCGGCTTCACCAGCATCAGTCCGCCGCCGAGCGTCGCCGCCAGCAGCGCCGTGTACAGAAACGGCAGAATGTTTTCGCCGCTGAGGGCCGCCGCCGTGAGCGGCAGCAGAAGCAGCGCCGCCTCGATCAGCAAAATCTGGCCCAAAATTCGTCCAACAAAGCGGTAATTCAAAGCCCGTTACCCCTCTAAAATATCCTCGAGCGCACGGATGCCCATGTGCCCGGACACGGCGATCACGCGGTCTCCGGCCTCGATGCAGTCGCCGCCGCCGGGGATGAAGCAGTGGCCCGCGCGGATGATGGCCGCCACCAGAACGCCCTTGCGGATGGACAGCTTCTGAAGACTCACGCCCACGCACGGCGAGCCCTCGCGCGCCTGAAATTCCAGCGCCTCGAGCTTTCCGTCCACGATGCGGCGCAGACTTTCCAGCGCGCTTTCATCCGCTGAGTTTTCAAGTCCGCGCACGCTGGCCACCAGCTGCTGGGCCGCGATGCTGCTCGGGCGCACCGGCTCGTCCAGCCCGAACGACGACGCCAGCGGCAGGAAATACGCCTCGTTTACCTTGCACACGACCTTTTCCACGCCCTGGCTTTTGGCCCAGGCGGCCATGATGAGGTTTGTTTCGTCCGAGCCTGTGAGCGCCACAAAGGCGTCCGCCTCGCCGAGACCTTCTTCGTGCAGCACGTCGGGCTTGGCCCCATCGGCGCAGCTTATGTCCGCTTTGGGCAGCTCGTCAAGACAGATCTCGCACTTTTCCGGGTCCTTTTCGATGATTTTCACATGGATGCCCATGTCCAGAAGCTGTCCGGCGAGATAGCGGCCGATGTGGCTTGCGCCAAGAATCATCACGCGGCGCACGCGCGCTTTGAAGATGTCCATGGCGCGGAAAAAGCCGTGGATCTCCTTCGGCGCGCCCACCACGCTCACGATGTCGCCGGCGTGCAGAACAAAATCGCCGCCGGGGATGCAAACCTGCGTGCCGCGGCGCACGCCGCAGATCAGTATGCCGCGGCCATACACGCTGTGGAAATCGCGCAGCGCCAGATGGCACAGGGGATTTTTCTCCGAGAGAGTGAACTCCACGAGCTCTGCCTGGCCGCGCGCGAACGGCTCCACCGTGGAGGCCGAGGGGAAGCGCAGCACGCGCGATATCTCCCGCGCGGCGGACTGGTCGGGGTTGATGACGGCCATCAGGCCAAGATCCTCGCGCAGCATAAGCACTTCGCGCTGCCGCTCCGGCCGGCGCACGCGGGCCGCGGCCTGCTTCACGCCGAGACGGCGCGCCGTCATGCAGCAGAGGATGTTCGCCTCGTCGGAGTTGGTGGCCGCAATGAGCAGATCGGCGCTTTCCGCACCGGCCAGACGCAGCGTGTCGATGTTCGCCTCGTCGCAGATGGCGCTGGCGTCCAGCGTGCCGGTAACAAGCTCGATGCGCTCCGGCAGCCGGTCGACCACGGTGATGCTGTGGCCCTCGGCGCAAAGCTGCTGCGCCACGGCGTAGCCCACCTTTCCCGCGCCGACAATGATGATCTCCATGCTGTCCTCCTGCTTCTTTATATACATTATAAATAGGGGATGGTACGCTGCATGATACCACTCGCCGCGCGCGGCGTCAAGAGGGGGGATTGGATATGGACAAACGGCGCGCAATTTGGTATGATATAGGCCAAATATTTCTATACCGAGGGAAATGCACTATGAAAAAGTTTCTTGCACTGATCGTTTGCCTTTGCATGACCGCTGCACTGATGACCGGCTGCGGCAGCAAGATAGAGGAGTATTCCAGCGAGACCGTGACCGCCGCGGCCGAGGCCGCCGAAACGGCCCAGCAGCTCGCCGCGCCGTCGAACAGCTACGAGGCGGACACCGTGGTGTGCACGGTAAACGGCCTGGACTGCACCTGGGAGGAGTATTACTACTGGCTCAACAACTGCCGCCAGAGCGTGGAAAGCCAGCTGGGCGAGATCACCGACTGGGACGCGTTCAACGCTTACTATACCGCCATGACCAACGAACAGGTCGTGCTGGCGCTGGCGCAGAACGACATGCTCTATTTCCACATGATCCTCTCCCTGGCCGAGCAGGCCGGCGTGGCCCCCACGTTTGCCGAGGCGGAGCAGGAGGTCCTTTATGAGGCGGACCAGCTGTTCGGCGATGGCGACGGCAGCTTGACGGACGAGGAGCTGGCGGAGTTTGAGGCGTATCTGGCCGAAAGCGGCATCAGCTACGCGCTGCAGGTGGAGCTGGCCAAGTATATGCTGGCCGAGCAGTCGCTTTTTGGCCACAAAACCTCCGAGATCGACGACGAGCAGGTGCTCGCCTGGGCGCAGGAGCAGGGCTATATGTCCGCCAAGCACATCCTGCTGCTGACGGTCGATGCCACCACGCGCGAGGCGCTCGATGACGAGACCATTGCCGAAAAGGCCGACACCGCCGCGTATCTGGCCGCGGAGCTGACCGAGGCGAAAAACGCGGAGCAGACAGCCATTGCAGCTGCCGCCGAGACCGAGACCGAGACCGCCGCCAGCGGCGAGATCGTCGATCCTGCGCAGACCGCGCGCGACGACTTTGAGGCCTACTTTGACAAGCTCATGAACGAGTATTCCGAGGATACCGGCCTTGCCACGCACCCGAACGGCTATGTGTTCCTGCCGGGCGAGATGGTGGAGGAGTTTGAAAACGGCGTTCTGGCGCTCGATGAGGATCTGGGTCTCAGCGAGGTGGTGGAGAGCGATTACGGCTACCACATCATCCTGCGCAAGGCGCTCGATCCGGACAGCGTGCTTGGCCAGAACAGCTACGGCTACGATGTGACGCTGCGCGACTATGCGCTCAACAACATCTTCAGCCAGTACACCAGCGAAGAGGCGGAAAACACGCAGATCGAATGGACCGAGGGCTTCGATACCCTCGACCTGGCCCAGCTTTTCGCCACGCTCAGCGAATAACACATATTGCATAGCAAAAAGACCAGTCCCAAATCGGGACTGGTCTTTTGCTACAGGGTTTTCTTACCGCGTGAGGGTCAGGTCGAAGTCGGTGATCTCCGGCTCTGCGATATCGGTCGGGGCGGCGGGCGCTTCCGGCGACTCGGTCATGCCGTCCATGTCGATCGTGATGGGCTCATAATAATACCCGCGCAGGTAGATTTCGCGGACGGCATCCACATCCACCAGCCGGTTGAGCGACAGGCAAACCTCGCCGCCATCGCGCAGGAAGCCGACGGAGGTGCTGGAAAGCTCCTCGCCCACGACAACGTATTCGCTGCCATCGGCGTAGCGGATGACGAGATCCTTCGCGTTCAGATCCAGAATGCTGTCCGCGTCCATATCGGTCACGCGAAGTGTAAGGCCCACGGGCGAAAGCTCCGCTTCAAATTCGCCGCCGGTAAAGCGCGCGGCGGGCACATACTCGGCCTGCGGGATGGCAAGCTCCGCTGTTTCGTAAAGCGGGGCCTTTTCGCCGCTCGACTCCTCGTTTCGCACGCGCAGCTCCACGGTGATGCCGCTGTCGGGCGCGCTTTTCGCGATGAGATAATACACCCAGCGCACGCAGGTGTCGGTGCTGGAAGCTTCGTCGATGAAGCCGCGGTCGTCAAAGTTTTGGTTCTCGCCGTCCAGACGGAATGCGATGCTGTAAGGGGGAATTTCGCCATCGAAAGCCGTCTGCTGCGAAACGCCGTTCGGGTTTTCCACATCGATCGTCACGGCGCCGATGCCGTTTTCGTCCATCACGCACGCGCGGATGGTGAAGGTGTAGCCGCGCAGCGTTGTGCTCTGGCCCACGGCGCGGACATAATCGCCGATGAGCGCGCTTGCCTGCTCGGTGTCCACCGGCGCGCGGTCGATGGCGGGGTAGGATTCGGTTTTCACGTTGCCGTCGGCGGCGGTGTATTCCACGGTGTGCGCTTCCTGCGCGGCAATGCCGTCGCCAAAGGCGCTTTCAAACATTCGCCGTAATACAGCGTCATCACGGGGCGCGTTTTTTCGTCCAGCAGCGCCATGAGCGAATGAAAGCCGAGATCGCCGGGATCGGGGTCGTCCGCCGGAGTCTCCGGCAGAGTGTCGGTCGTTATCAAACGCGCGCGGCGGCGCAGGATGTCGTTGCAGTTGTTGATGAGAATGCGCGTCAGCCAGGTTTTGAAATACGCGGGCTTTTTCAGCGTTTCAAGCTTCTCCCATGCGTCCAGCACGGTTTGGCTCAGGGCATCCTGCGCGTCCATTTCCTCGGAAAAGAAGCTGCGGGCGATTTTATACAGGCTTTGCTTGTTCGCCTCCATCAAACGGATGAAGGCCTCGCTTTCGCCCGCCTGCGCCCGCCTTACCCACTCGGTCACGGCTCTCGCCTCCTTTCGCTGTTTTGTAAGCGCTTACAGCCATTAGACGCGTCCCGCGTCCGTTTTGCTGCAAAAAGGCCCTCTCAAAACCTGAGAGGGCCGGAAAAGGATATTATTTTGTCAGCTCATTCGCCCGGCGCATGAATTCATCCGCCAGCTTTTTATAGGTGGCCTCGTCCGCCATGGCGCAGGGCTTGCCGTCAAGGCTGCTCGCGCGCTTGATGAAGGTGGAGGAGCCGGTCACAAAAACCTCATCCGCGGCGAAAAGCTCCTCGGCTGTGAAGCTGCGCTGCTGCACGGCCACGCCCACGGTCTCGGCTACTTCAAACAGTGCCTTTTTCGTGATGCCGGGCAGGATCCAGTCGCCGTCCGGGTGGGTGATGATCTCGCCGTTTTTGAGGATATGGGCGTTGCAGTGGCTGCCCTCGGTCACGCGGCCGTCGGGCCGGATGAAGATGGCCTCGTAGGCGCCGGCCTCGTGGGCGGCCTGGTTGGCCATGGCGTTGGGGAAGAGCGTGAGCGTTTTGATGTTGCAGTGGTGGGGGCGCGTGTCCGTGACGGTGATCATGGGCC
>CAYROZ010000060.1:0-11933 GCA_964426125.1 uncultured Oscillospiraceae bacterium | reverse complement strand
CGTGATGATCGACGCTTCGTCGAAGTCTTTTGAAGATAACATCGCCCTGACCCGTCAGGTCGTTGAGTACGCGCATGATCACGGCGTTGTGGTCGAGGCCGAGCTCGGCACTCTGGCCGGCGTGGAGGACGACGTGAACGTCTCCGCCGAGGATTCCAGCTACACCCACCCCGAGCAGGTGCAGGAATTCGTTGACCGCACCGGCTGCGACAGTCTGGCCATTGCCATCGGCACCAGCCACGGCGCGTATAAGTTCAAGCCCGGCACCAAGCCCCAGCTGCGCTTTGACGTTCTGGAGGAAGTGGAAAAGCGTCTGCCCGGTTTCCCCATCGTTCTGCACGGCTCCAGCTCCGTCATCCCCAAGTATGTGGACATCATTAACGCCAACGGCGGCAAGCTGGTCGATGCCATCGGCGTGCCGGAGGAAATGCTGCGCAAGGCCGCTTCCATGGCCGTCTGCAAGATCAACATCGACTCCGATCTGCGCCTTGCCATGACCGCCGGCATCCGCGAGCATATGGCCGAGCATCCCGAACATTTCGACCCGCGTCAGTATCTTACGGTCGGCCGCGATTATATCCGCGAGCTTGTCAAGGATAAGCTCATCAACGTTCTCGGCTGCGACGGAAAGGCATAATGAATCATTTTTTCCACGAGATAAAAGAGGCTATCGCAGGTCACGGTCACACCTGCACCTGCGATGGCTGCATGGAGGAGCACCACGACCATCACCACCACGGCTTTGACAAGGTGATGGTCTGGCGGCTCGGCATCGCCGCCGCGCTGTTTATCGCCGGTATGATCCTGGAGGATATTCAGCCGACGGCCAGTCTCGTTGTTTTCATCGCAAGCGTTCTGTGCGCTGGATACGACGTTTTTATCAGCGCCATTTCAAACCTTCTCAGCCGCCGCCTGTTCGACGAATCGCTTCTGATGAGCATTGTGGCCATCGCTGCCGTCATCATCGGCGAGGCGGAGGAGGGTGCGTCCGTGATGCTGCTGTTCCAGCTCGGCGAGCTGTTTCAGGGCTACGCCGTGGCGCGTGTGCGGCAGAATATCGAGGGTCTGATGGAAAACCGCTCGCCGCAAACGGCAGAGGTTTTGGCCGAGGTGCGCTCAAACAAATCCGAAAAAGGGCAAACCGAAGAATTCATCACCAAATTCTGCCGGGTATACACGCCGGTCGTGGTAGCGATCGCAGTCGTGGTAGCGGTCGTTCTGCCGCTGTTTTTCCACCAGAGCATCATCGACGGCATATACAAGGCACTCGTGGTCATGGTCATCGCCTGTCCCTGTGCCATCGTTATCTCCGTACCGCTGAGCTACTTTGCCGGCATCGGCGGTGCGACCCGGCGCGGCATTCTGTTTAAAAACACCGGCGCTATGGACGCTGTAAGCCGCACGATCTCGGTTATATTCGATAAAAGCGGCGTGCTCGATTCCGGCGCGCTCAAGGTGTCCGCAGTCAAATGCGAACGGATGGACGCCTCCGTGTTCCTGCGTATCGCAGCGCACGCCTGCGCCTATTCTTCCTCCACCTACGCCGAGAGCATCAAGGCCGCCTATCCGGGTGTTATCTACATAGAGCTGATCGAGGCCTTTGAGGAAACACCGGGGCAGGGGATCACCGTGACGGTGAACGATGTTTCCATCGTTCTTGGCACAGCGGATTTCGTGCGCGCCCATGGTGTCGATCCGGCGGAGGATCAAACAGCGGAGGATGCTGCGTATCTCGGCATCGACGGCCAGTATACCGGCCGCATCCAGTTTGCCTCTGCGGCCAAGCCTGACGCGCAGGGAACGATCACTGTTTTGAGCTGGGACTCGAACAACGAGCTTGCTCTGCTCACGGAGGACAGCCCCGCCGCCACAGAGAAATTTGCCCGTCAGCTTGGCTTTGGTCAATACTATGCGGATTGCAGAAGCGCCGATAAGGTCGCCGTGGTTCGCGATATGGAGACCCGCTGCCGCAAGGGAACCCTGCTGTTTGTGGGCGACCCGGAGCGCGATAAGGACTGTTTGGACGCCGCCGATATCGGCATGGCCCTGCGCGGTGCGGATTCCGACGCCGCCATTCTGGCCGCGGACGTGGTCATCATGGATGATTCGCCGTCCAAGGTTGTCACTGCCATCGAGGCTGCCAAACACACCCGCTCCATCGTTTGGCAGAACATCGGCTTTGCGTTGGCGTTCAAGTTCATCATTCTGGTGCTGGACATCTTCGGCGCGTGCCCGCTGTGGCTGGCCGTGTTTGCTGACGTTGGCGTGGCACTGCTGGCCGTTTTGAACAGCCTGCGCGCCTTCCGCATCAAAGAGCCAGTCATTCCGGAAGAACAGTTATGATCCATTTTAGTGCAGACATCCTGCACCAAACAATAGACAAAACAACCCTTGTGCCCAAAAGCACAAGGGTTGTTTTCTGTATTCAGGGTCGTATGGCGGCATAGCCGCCGATGCGGATGTTCACCTTTCCGCCAGCCTCCGTAAGCCGCGAACGTATTTCCGATGGCCGGCCCATGGCCTCGCCCTGGAGGAATACATTCGTTTCACCCGCGCAGATGTGTCCGCGCCGGTAGAGATAGTAGCTCAGCGCGCCGTTGGAGGTGCCGGTCGCGGCCTCCTCATCGATGCCGTACAGCGGGGCAAAATTTCGCACATACGCTGTCACAGCCGCATCACCGGGCGTGAAAACGTGTACGCCGGTCACTTGCAGCGTCCTGGAAAGGTCGCTTATCGCAGACCAGTCCGGCTTGAGCGCCGCCAAAAGCGCGCGGGAGGCCACCGGCATCATAATATCCGGCAAGCCAGTATCCACAATGGCGGGAGCCAAAGCGCCCGCATCGCCCGGAACCAGACCGAACATGGCATACAGCGCCGCAGTATCTTCCACGCTCAGGACGCCAAGCTCCCGCGGCGGGGCCATGTCCAGCCAAACGCAGCCATCGGAATCGATGTCCACCGCGATGTCCCCGGCAAGGGTTTGCGCCGTATAGCGCTGCCCGGCGCGAAGCTTTCCGAACTGCAAAAGCGTGTGAAAGGCCGCGACCGTTGCATGGCCGCACAGATCGACCTCCGCCGCCGGAGTGAAATAGCGCAGACGAAAAGCGTCATCGGACAGGGGAAGGAGAAAGACGGTTTCGGAAAAGCCAAGCTTTGCAGCCAGGGCCAGCATATCCCGCTCCGGCGGGTAACCATCCGCCAGCAGCACAACGCCGGCAGCATTGCCGCCATAGGGTGTTTTCGTAAACGCATCCACAACGTACGCTTCCATGGCCGACCTCCTGTTTTATCAGTAGCTCATCATGAACAGGTTTGCATCCTCGCAGAACTCGCTCACGCTGTAAAGGACCAGCACGCGGTCATAGCCCTCCTGCTCGACAAGCTCCGCCACCGAGGTTTTGTAGTAGCGCATATCCAGCATGGTGATCTGCGAGAAATCCTCCAGCAAAAACGGCAGCAGAGAATCGGCAAAGCTGTCGCGAAGGATCAGCAGCTTTTCGCCCTCGTGGCCGCTGGATATATCCACGCGCGGCGTGTTGCCGCCGAGGAACATGGAGTATTTGTCCTTGTGGTCCAGCGCCGACATATCGTACAGCGCGCCCGTTTGCGCCGCGCCGGTGGAGTAGCTCATAACGGACACAGCCTCATCCGCCGGAACGTAAATGTCGATGCTGTCCGGCTCCACCCACGAAAAACCGGAGGAGGAGTAGGTCGTGCCGTAGAAGCTGTCCGACACCGTTTGCGGCTTGAATTCATCCAGTGTGCGGCAGGGAAGCTCCCATGCCTCACACAGTGCCGCATAGCCCCAGTAAGCACCGAGACTGGTCCAGTGGTGGTCGGTGCGGTAGAAGATATAATCGCTCTTGTGCGCGTCGAGAGGGGAATACAGGTCGATGCAATCCACCGCGCTCGCTGCATAGGCCTTTTCGATCACGGCTTTTTCGGAATCGGCGGGGGCATTTGCGGGAAGATTAGCCGCCATGATCTCCACCGAGCCGGGGATGAGGCCGAACCAGACCGGCACATCCGTGTTTTCCGCCAGCGCATTCACATAGCCCACACGCTCGGTGATCTCCGCATCGTCCGGGGCTGTGAACGCTTCGAGCAGATAGCCATTGGAGCCATAGAACACGCCTTTGTTCTCCTGCTTGCCGCAAAGGCGCTCGCAGCGGGCTTTCAGCGTTGTCCAGGCGTCGCGGAAGGGAAATTGGTCAGTGGTGTAGCTTTCAAAATCGGAGGTAAAATCGCCGTCAAACAGCGCCCTGAAGCTGAATTTCGGCGCGCTGGCAAGATAGCGGTTTTCCCGCTCGGAAAATTCCCGGTTCGGCATAGCTAAAAACAGAACAAAAAGCACAGCGATAAATGCCAGAAACACAGAAACAACAGTGATTTTATAACTTTTCTTCATCTTTCAGCCCTCCTTAAAACCGGAAATACAGGAAGGGGTTATAGGTCGAATCGACCAGATAAGCCGTCGAGACGATCAAAACCAGCAGGATCAAAACAGGGGAGAGAATGCTCTTTGCTTTCTGCGGAAGCTTTGCAAACAGATTCCTTCCGACCGGCACGCAGGCGATGATGGCGATGACCAGCAGCACAGCAAAACCCGCCAGATAATACAGATCGGTCGCGCATACGAAACCGGCCTGTCCAAAGCCGTACATCGCGCGGAAGAACACCAGCGTTTGCGAAACGGAGGTCTGCTGGAAGATGACCCATCCGGAAAACGCGACCAGCAGGGTGTAAACATGGCCGATGAACTTCGGCAGCTTTTTCAGCCACCTGAGCAGGAAGCATTTTTCGAGAATGAGGAAAAACGCGTAGTAAACGCCCCAGAACAGGAAGGTCCAGCTTGCACCGTGCCAGAAGCCCGTGAGCGCCCAGACAACAAATATATTGCAAAGCTGGCGCGCAAGGCCGTTTCGGTTGCCGCCGAGGGGAATGTAAACATAGTCGCGGAACCAGGTGCCAAGGCTGATATGCCAGCGCCGCCAGAATTCTGTGACCGAGCTTGAGATATAGGGGTAATTGAAGTTTTCCAAAAACTCAAAGCCCAGCATACGCCCAAGGCCGATGGCCATGTCGGAATAGCCGGAGAAGTCAAAATAGATCTGCATGGAAAACGCCAGCGCGCCAAGCCATGCGCCCACGAAGGTCAGCTCCGCCGCCGGAGCGTTGGCATAGACGTCCCAGAGCATACCGATGTTGTTGGCAATGAGCACCTTTTTGCCCAAACCCACGATGAAGCGCTCCACGCCGGAGGCGAACTTGTCCAGCGAATGTTCACGGTAATCAAGCTGATCGGCGATGTCCTTATAACGCACGATGGGCCCGGCGATCAGCTGCGGAAACAGAGCGACAAAGGTGCCGAATTTGATGAAATCGCGCTGCACGTCCGCGTCGCCGCGGTAAACGTCGATGGGGTAGCTCATGGTCTGGAAGGTGTAGAAGCTGATGCCGATGGGAAGTGCCAGACCGAGCGTGGGGATCGAAACGCCGGGGATGCGGCTGAGCGTTTCGGCCACCAGATCGAAATACTTGAAGAAAAACAGCAGCGCCAGATTGATGGCCGTGTTTATCACCAGCACCGTATGCGCCTTTTTGCGCTCTGCGCGGTATTTTTCGATGAGCAGACCGCTCACATAGTTGATGCAGATGGACAGCAGCATCAAAACGATATATACCGGCTCGCCCCAGCCGTAGAACACGAAGTTTACGATGAACAGCCAGAGATTGCGCCAGCGCACCGGCGCGATGTAATACACCGCCAGCACGACCGGCAGATAGATGAACATGAAGAGAATGCTGGAAAATACCATCGGTATTATTCCTCCGTTTTTTGTTTTTCGGGCGTAAATTCCGCCAGGGGATTGGCCAGGGCCGCCGTTCGCAGCTCCGCGTCCTCAATGTGGGTGTAGATCTGCGTGGTGTTCAGACTTTCGTGGCCGAGAACCTCTTGCAGCGTGCGCACATCCACGCCGTTTTGCAGCATCAGAGTAGCGGCCGTGTGGCGCAGCTTATGCGTGGAATAGGCATTGGGATCAAGGCCGGCCTTGGCCAGCGTTTTTTTCACCATCACCTGCACGGCGTCCACACTCATGCGCTTGCGGCGAGCGGATAGAAACAGGGCGTTTTTGTCGATGGCCGCGATGCCGCGGCGCACAACGATCCAGTTGTTGATAGCCTCGCACGAGCTATCGTTTAAGTAAACAATGCGTTCCTTGCCGCCTTTGCCGCGGATGAGCAGGTGATCGGCGCGGATGTCCGTCAGATTCAGGCCGACCATCTCCGAAATACGCAGGCCGCAGTTTAGAAACAGGCACAAAATGCAATAGTCGCGCTCTTTATTCTTTCCATCCACTGCCAGCAGCAAACGCTGGCTTTCCTCCAGTGAAAGATAGCGGGGAAGGGCTTTTTTCAGCTTCGGCGTGTCCATGTCCTGCACGGGGTTATGGGCAAGCTGCTTGGTTTTCACCGTTAGATAATTGTATAAGCCCTTGATGGATGTGATCATGCGCGCACGGCTCGATGCGGATAAAGCCCGGTCGCGCGACAGATACGCCATGAACTCGTAGACCTCCGACAGCGTGATCGAGGCATAGAAATCGAGATCAAGCTCGTCGATGGTGATGTCCTCAAGCTCAGTGTCTCGTGGAACAAGGCCGTGTGCGAGCTTCATATAGCGCGAAAAGGTACGCAGATCGAGAAAATATGAATCGACAGTCGCCTTGGACTGGCCTTTGATGGTTTCATGATAGACCAGAAAATCGCGCACGACCGCCGGAGCTTCTTTATGATAGTCCATAAATCGCCTCCAAAACACCCGCTTATCATAACAGAGAAGAGGCGGCTTGTCCACTGGCAAATGCACTAAAAATTCGGCATAATTAATATTATGCCGAATTCAGGGGAGGGCTACAGCACCTCCAATGTCTATTAAGGGCCATTTGGCCAAAAACAGCGGCCGAACGTGTTTTTGCTGAAGAAATGCAAGAATGCTCGCTTTGTCCGGATGTTCATCCAGCGAGCCGACAAATGCCAGCGTATCCTTATTTAAAAGAAAGCTCGCGCCGCCGATGAATCCCTCCGGAAATCCGTCCAGCTTCACAGCACCGGCCGCAATGTCCAGCACGTCCAGTCCCGCGCGTTTCGCGGCTGTGGAGACGCCAGCGTCCGCTGTGATGATGGAATGTTCATTCACGACCGCCGCAGCGCAGCGCGTGTAGCCCTGAGAAACCGGAACCAGAACACGATCGGAAAACAGCCGCAGCACCGCCGGATCGACCGTCTTGGGGTTGCAGATCAAATACCGCCCCGTATCCAGCGCGCACAGTCCAGCATCCATTGGATACGCCATACCCTCGCTTTTCTCGGCAAAAGATACGACACATCCCCTATTTGCTAATATTTTAACAAGTTCACGCTTCTGCCCTTTGGAGGCAATGATCTGTCCGTCCCGGCGGATAAAGCTAAGATCAGCATGGCCCGCCAGACGCGGATCAAACAGCGAATTATCGGGCATCCAAATAGGCTCCATCCCTTGCGCCGCAAGGCTTTCCGCCAAAACAGAGTGATACCGCTCCCCTATTATCACGCTCACGAAAGCACCGAATCGATCGCCTCGCGCAATGTTTTCACGCGCACGAGTTCCAGGCCCTTCGGGGCCTTGAATTCCCCGCGGATGTGCGCCGGAACCACACAGCTTTGAAAGCCCAGCCGCGCGATCTCCGCCAGACGCTGGTCAAGGCCCTGCACACTGCGGATCTCGCCCGTGAGGCCCACCTCCCCCACGGCGGCCATGGTGTCCGGGATGGGCCGGTCGCGGAAGCTGGAGGCCAGCGCCAGACAGCTTGCCAAATCGGCGGCAGGCTCGTCCAGATCGAGGCCGCCAATGACGTTCAGATAGGCATCACAGGCGGAAAACGCCATGCCTGCGCGCTTTTCCAGCACCGCCAGCAGCAGCGCCATGCGGTTATAGTCAAAGCCGTTCGCGTTGCGCCGTCCCGCGGCAAAGCCGGTGGGCGTGGCCAGAGCCTGAATTTCGGCCAGAATGGGCCGTGAGCCCTCCATCACGCAGGTCACGCAGGTGCCAGGGCTGCTCTGCGGGCGGCCGGACAGCATCATTTCCGATGGGTTCGGCACCTCGCACAGGCCCTCGCGCTGCATCTCGAAAACACCGATCTCATTGGTGGAGCCAAAGCGGTTTTTCTCCGCGCGCAGAATGCGATAGCTGTAGTTGCCGTCACCGGACAATTGCAACACGCAATCCACCATATGCTCGAGCACCTTCGGCCCGGCGATGGCCCCTTCTTTGTTCACGTGGCCGACCACAAAAGCCGTGAAATCATTTGCCTTGGCCAGCCGCATGATCTCCATGGCACAGGCCTTCACCTGCCCCACACTGCCGGGCGCAGTGGACATATCGGGGTCATAGACCGTTTGAATGGAGTCGATGATGACAAGATCGGGGTCAAGCTGGCCGATGGCCGCGATCACATCGTTTATGTCCGTTCCGGCCAGAACGTAGATCTCCTCCTTGGCCACACGCAGGCGCTCCGCGCGCATTTTCAGCTGGCGTTCCGATTCCTCACCCGTGACATAGAGTATTTTCTCACTGGCGCCAATGTTGCCGCACACCTGAAGCAGGAGCGTTGATTTGCCGATGCCGGGCGAGCCGCCGAACAAAACGATGCTGCCGCGCACCGCGCCGCCGCCGAGCACACGGTCCAGCTCCCCGATGCCGGTGGAAAAGCGGATCTCATCGTGGCCATCCAGCTCGCGCAGACGCCTGGGCGTTTGCCGCAGCACCGGCGCTGTTTTCACGGCGGCGGTCTTCTTGGCGGCAGGAGCCTCCGTGAGCGTGTTCCAGGCACCGCAGGCCGGGCACTGGCCCTGCCAGCGCGGTGTTTCGTTGCCGCAGGCGGAGCAGAAAAACACTGTTTTCTCTTTCATGATACAGCACCTCTTGTGTATTGCAGATACGAGCCGAAGATCACCGCTGCCAGTTGCAGGCGATACGACTCGGTTTTGAGCCTTGCAAGCTCGGCGGGGTTGGATAAAAAGCCGCATTCGACCAGCACAGCGCGGCACGCGGCGTTTTTCATCAGGTAGACATCCTCCGATATGGGCGCGGCCAGCCTCCGATTGTCCGGCGCAAGCTGCGCGGTAAGATTGCTCTGGATGGTTGCAGCAAGCTGATCACCGCCGGACACGGGGCCATAAAACACCTGCGCACCATTTGGCTTTGCCGCTGTGTAGAAGTTTTGATGGATGCTCAAAAACACCGCGTTCGGCGTTTCGTTTATGAGCGCAAGGCGCGCGTGCTGATCGGCCACTTTCATGCGGGCGATGGTATCCGCCTCGGGCGGATAGTCGATTTCCGCGCTCTCGCGGGTCATCACCGTTTGCACGCCACACAGCGCCGCCAGCGCCTCGATGCGCAGCGCGATATCGAGATTGATATCCGCCTCCGGCGTTCCGTCCGCCGCCACAGCGCCGCCATCGGCCC
The DNA here is from genome assembly GCA_964426125.1 of uncultured Oscillospiraceae bacterium. GTDB lineage: Bacteria > Bacillota > Clostridia > Oscillospirales > Oscillospiraceae > CAJOIG01. The sequence continues at coordinate 2,425 of CAYROZ010000060.1, read as the reverse complement.
CGCCGTGTCCGGCATCGATGATCAAAAGAGCGCTCTCGCTCTCCCCTTCGGTCATAGCTGGCACGGTCTCTGGCTTTATCAGAACGGCCAGTGCGACCAGTACCGCCAAAACCGGCGCGATATAAAACAGCTTTGTGTTTGACATCATGCGACCCACCTCATTTTAACATATATGAGGCGGGTCGTGCATCTATGATTTTCGATTTTTTAGCTTTTCAGGAATGCTTCCAGCCGGTCGCAGCCCTGCTCAATGTTCTCCATGGACGCCGCATAGCTCCAGCGGGCAAAATTGGCGATGCCGAACGCCTTGCCGGGCGTGAGCGCCACGAAGCTCTTTTCCAAAAACGCCTCGCAGAAATCGCCGTCGTCCGCGATCAGACGACCGCCGATCGTTTTGCCGACCAGCTTTTCGATATTGAGCATCACATAAAACGCGCCCTGCGGCTCCAGGCAGCTCACGCCGTCGATGGCGCTAATGCGCTCGATCAGATAGCGGCGCCGCTGCTCGAACGCCTTGCGCATCTGCTCGACCGTATCGTCGTGGCCAAGGAAGGCCTCCGCTGCCGCGGCCTGGCACATGGTGGCCGGAGCACCGGTGGAATGGGACAGATAGCTGCTCATGCGCTTGGCGATGTCCGCATTGGCCGCGGCATAGCCGATGCGCCAGCCGGTCATGGCATAGGTCTTGGACGCACCGTTTACCACAATGGTGCGCTCCTTGGCATCCTCGCTGAGCGAGGCAAAGCTGGTAAACTCGGTTCCATCGTAAACCAGACGGTTGTAGATCTCATCCGAAACAACATACAGATCGTGCCGGCGGCACACCTCCGCCAGCGCGGCCAGCTCCCCGCGCGTGTAGACCATGCCGGTAGGATTCGAGGGGCTGTTGAGAATGAGCGCTTTTGTGCGCGGGGTGATGGCGGATTCAAGCTGAGCGGGCGTGATTTTGAAATCCTGCGCCTCCGGCGCATCCACCACGACCGGCGTTCCGCCCGCCATGCGGATCATCTCCAGATAGCTCACCCAATACGGCGCGGGCAGAATGACCTCGTCCCCCGCTTCCACCAGCACCTGCAGCGCCGCAAAAATGACGTGCTTGGCCCCGCTTGCGATCACGATCTGGGTGTAGTCATAGTCCAGTCCGCAGTCCTTTTTCAGACGATAGGCCGCCGCCTTGCGCACATCCACAGTACCCGCGGCAGGGGTATACTTGGTCTTGCCGCCCTGAATGGCCTCAATGCCGACCGCCTTGATGGCCTCCGGCGTGTCAAAGTCCGGCTCACCAATGCCGAAATTCAAAACAGGCTTTCCCTCGGCTTTGAGCGCCTTGGCCTTGGAATCCACCGCCAGCGTGGCGGACGGCTGTATATTCATCGCGATCTGCGACAGCTTTTTCATCGTAACGCCTCCTTTGTTATATGTGTGAGATTATAATCCGCCTCGGCAGCAAATGCAACTATATTATGATGCAGATCAGCCCATACGCGCCGTCGTTCACGACCCGCTGCATCGTGACGCGCAGGCGGCTGCGCACATTCGGCGGCATCCGGCGCAGCTTGGTCGTGAGTCCCTCCTCCGCAATGTCATAGAGGGATTTGCCGAAAATATTCGAGTCCCATATCTTCGTCACATCCCCGTCGAAGCCCTGAAGCAAAAAGCCCAGTATCTCCTCCGAGGCCTTTTCCCCGCCCACCGCGGGCGAAACCTCGGTTTCCACATCCGTGCGGATAATGTGCAGCGCCGGGGCCGCCGCTTTGAGCTTCACGCTGTAGTGGCCGCCGCGGCTGACGATCTGCGGCTCATGCAGAACCATCTGCTCCGGTGTCGGCATCACAAGGCCATAGCCGGTTTCATTTGCCTGCTCAATGGCCGCGTGAACGTTGTCATACTCCGCCTTGACCGCCTTGAGCGAGCGCAGCAGCTCCATCAGATCGCCGTCATCGGCGATGGCGAAGCCGGACTGCTCGGAAATGGTTTGATAATACAGCTCGCGCGAAAGCTCCAGAAATGCCGTGGCCGCACCGACGCCTGCATCCACCTGCTCCATGCGCGCCGCCGTTACATTTTCCGTTTGGCACAGGCGCACAAGCATCCGCTCGCAGTCGTGCAGCGTGCGGGTCTGCTGTGCCGCCTCCAGAACCGCCGTGTACAGCGTCCGTTTCAGCTCGTCATCGCTCGGCAGCGCCTCCACCCAGGACGGCAGCCACAGCGCAAATTCCCGCACGGGAAACTGGTACAAAAGTTCCTTCATGATGCCGTGGATATCCTCCGCCGACATGGTCAGTCCATTGACCGGCAGGCACGGGACCGCATATTTTTCACAGAGCGCCTGCGCAAGCTCGCGGCATTCGGCAGAATCCGGCGCGGCAGAGTTGAGCAGCACAACAAAGGGCTTTCCGATTTCCCGAAGCTCATGGATCGCACG
>CAYROZ010000059.1:0-12160 GCA_964426125.1 uncultured Oscillospiraceae bacterium | reverse complement strand
GGCCAGGGTAGACGGGTCCACCGCAGCCGGCGGCAGTGTCGGCCTGGCCTGGGACAACATGGGTTCCTTCACGCTCACAAACTGCCACAATACCGGCAAGGTCACCAGCCAATGTTTCGCCGGTGGTCTGCTGGGACAGTGCTCCAGCCAGTCCTGTACGATCACGAACTGTTCCAACTCCGGCGCGGTCCAAGGCGGTACGCTAAATGGCAGTGCCAGTGCCGGTGGCGTACTTGGCTATTTTTGCTCTACTGCTTTTAATACGTGCACGCTTAAAAATTGCTATAGCACCGGCACGATCACCTGCAGCGGTAGAGCAGGCGGTGTGATTGGTTGGTGTGATGTTAAAGAGTGCACGCTCGATAGCTGTTATAACACCGGCATGGTCAAGGGCGCGAGTGGAAGCAATCAGCGTGTCGGCGGTATATTGGGCCAAGCTTCCAGCTTCGAGCTCACCAATTGCTTCAACACCGGTTCGGTCACCGGCGAAACCAGCGGGGCTGACAGGAACGTTTGTGTTGGCGGCTTTGTCGGCTATTTTTCCGGCACGAAGAATACCCACACGCTCACCAATTGCTATAACTCCGGCGCCGTCACCGGCACGGGTGGCGAGGCCCAATCTGTCGGGGCTGCGTTTGGCATGGCTTATAGCGGCACCTGCACGATCACGAACTGCTACTATCAAAGCGGCACGGCCACTGCGGGCGCAGGCGCGTGTGAGGAGACGGTCACGATCACCGGCGAGACCACGGCCAAGGACGCTGCGGCTTTCCACTATGGCGAGGTGACCTGGCTGCTCAACGGCAGTACGTCCGAGGGTGATCTTGTCTGGAAACAGACGCTCAATGGCACAAACCTGCCCGGCTTTACGGGCGGGACCGTGTATTCGGTCACGGGTGGCTATGCCAACAGTGCGGACGGCCCGGCGGTGACACCGCTTCAGAGCGTGACGGCCAGTGCGGACAAAGCGTCCTATGTCTATGGCGACAATGTGACCCTGACGGCCACGGCCGTAAAGACAGTTGCGAGCTACGCGGGAACGATCGCATACCAGTGGTATAAGGAAGAAACGAGCGGCGGGAGTACGAGCTGGCAGGAGATCAGCGGCGCTGCTTCCGCGACCTATACCGTGACGGGACCCGATGTCGGAACATACACATACAAGTGCGCGGCGACTCTGGACGGCTATACGATGGATAGCAATGTGGTCACCGTGACGGTCGGTAAGAAGACACTGACGGATGCGTACGGCGCACCGACGGCGAAAACTCTGACCTACAACGCGCAGGAGCAGCCGCTTATCCTCGCGCCGAGCGTTGTGCTCCCGGAGGGCGCAAGCTACCTTTACAGCCTGGATGGGCAGAGCTGGGAAAGCGATTGCTCCAAGCTTACCGGCAAAAATGCGGGGACTTACAAGGTCTACTGGAAGGTCGATGGCGGCACGAACTATCAGGATGCTGCGGACACAACGCCTGTGTCGGTCACTATCTCGCCGCGCGACATTGACCCGACATCGGCGGTGGTGACCCCTTATATCCGCTTTGGGTCGAATGATCCGCTGACCTTCAACGGCAAGGAGCAAACGCCGGTGTTTCAGCTCGAACTGCGTGTGCGGCCCGAGAGCACCCCGAGCGGCACGATTCCGGACTCGCTGCTGGAAACGCTGACCGAGGGCACGGACTACACCGTGACGGTGACGGCGCAGACCGATGTGGGCAGCTACAGCGCCACGATCGAAGGCAAGGGCAATTACAAAGGCAGCAAGACCATGACGTGGAGCATTGAAAAGGCCGACGCGCCGAAGCTGGACGATGTGGCCGCAGACCGGCCTTGCAGCAAGAGCGGCGACCAGACCGTTTCGCTGAGGGAACTTCTGCCGGACGGAAAGGTGACGGAGTATGAGGTCGGCACGCTGCCGCAGGGCGTGACGGATGTGTCCGTGGATGAGCAGGGACGGCTGCACTTCACCATCGACGGCCTGACGCAGAGCGATGTGGGGAAGACCTTCACCATCCCGGTGACGCTCAAGTCGCAAAACTATGAGGACGCGAGCGTGAATGTGGTGGTGAAGATCACGAAGCAGGCTGCGACCGCCGATCGGGTGCAGCAGCCCGTGAAAACCGGCGACGAGGCCACGCCCGTTCTGTGGATCGCGGTCGCCATCGTGGCGGTCGCCGCCGTGGTGATCCTGCTGGTCATGCAGAAGAAAAAGAAATAAGGATACAAAACCAAAAGGGACTGGCGCGAATGCGTCAGTCCCTGAATTATTCAGATCGTCCCATCGGGACTCAACAACCGCGGCAAAGCCGCGATTTCATCCGGCAAAGCCGGATTTCATCCGGCAAAGCCGGATTTCATATTGCGAAGCAATATTTCACCCGAGCGAAGCACGGATGTCACCGGCCGCGCCCCGCGCGGCCTTCGGCTTTTGGCATTTTGATTGAAGTGTCCGAATTTTAAGCAGCGGCGGCGGGGTGTATGTTTTCCGCGCGATGTTTTCGGCATAGAATAACGATGGAGGGCGTTCAGTTCACGTCGTCCGCCGTTTGTCTGGGCGCGGTCTCCAGCGTGTGCGGCTCGGAAAGACAGCGCTTGAAGAACAAAATGGCTTTTTCGATCTCCGCCTTGGTGGCGATGCGGCTGTCCACGGCGATGTCCACATCCAGCCAGCAGTGCGTGGTCAGATGGGCGCTTGCATCCAGCTCAACGGTGGTGCGCGGCGTGCCAAGGGAGATGGCCACGGAGTTGGTGCCGAGATTGGAAAGCGGAAGGGGATTGGCGGCCAGACCCGCCGGTTCGTTGTCGAACAGGCGCAGCGAGGCGTGCCACGGGCTTGCAAAAAGAAGCTTGCGGCCCAGAAAGCCGTAATAGTCGCAAAGGCGCAGGACCTGCATGGTAAAGCGGCGCAGAAAGCGCGGCAGCAGCATCAGAAAATCCGCCACGCGCCCGACGGCGTTTTCATGCTCGCCGGCCCGGAAGCTTTCGATGCTGTCGTTGATTTTGTGGTAGACATCCGTGACGGTGTCGTTGTCGCTGAGACGGACCTTCACATTGGAGGAGTAGGTCTCGCCGATGCCGGACACGAGCACATCCAGCTCGTAGCGGGCAAAAATGCGGTGACCGGCGATGTAGCGGTTGAGATAGGGCAGACGCGAGACCGTGCGCGCAAAGGCGGCGGCGGCCAGATGCGTCATGCGGATGCCGGAAAGACCCTCGCGGCTTTTGCCGTCCAGCCACGCCAGCGCCTGCGTGACCTCGATGCTCTCGCGGTAATGCTCCTCGGCGGCGGTGCGGGTGCGCACGAGCACGGGCAGCATCCGCTCCACGGAGGGTAGGGTGCGTATTTTGCGGCCATCGGGACGGTCGCCGAGCTGTCTTCCTGTGTATCGCTGCGCCATAGTGAGCCCTCCATGCAGATAGATTCCAAGCGGATTATAGCACAATCGGGCGGCATATGCAATTTTCGTGCCCTCGCGGGGCGGAAATGCGCGTGGGAGACGAAAAAATTAGCCGAAAAGGCTTGCAATCGGGTAAGCTTTCATATAACATATAAACGGGGGTTTGTGCATTATTTAGCGATTGCACGAGTCCCGATCCCCAAGATGTAGGAGGTGTTCGGATGTCTTTGGAAGCAATGGACGCGATCGCGCTGGCGGAGGAAAAAGCCCGCCAGACAAAGCTTGCCGCGGCGCAGGATGCGAAAAAGACGCTCCAGATCGCACGCGATGCAGCCGATATCGCACGCGCGGCGGCGGAGGCAAAGGCCGATGAGGAGCTGAAACAGCTGCAGCGCAGGGCGGATGAAAAAGCCACCGAAGACGCGCAGGTGCTCGCCTCTACCACGCGCAACCGCCGCGCGGCCATGAAGGCCAGAGCCGACAAAAAGTTCGATGAGGCGGTCTCCATGGTCGTGGAAAGGATCGTGAAGGGCTGATATGGCCATTGTCAAGATGAAAAAAGTGCGGCTGCTGGTGCTGCGCTCGCGGCGCGACGAGCTGATGAAGGAGCTTGTGCGCTTCGGCAATATGGAGATCATTGAGCCGGAAACGCTGCTGTCTGATTCGGGCTTTGCCGAGCGCTTTGTGCGCGAGCGGAGCGAGCTGGTGAAGCTGCGAACAGAGGAAGCGTCGATCACACGTGCGCTGGAGATCCTGGGGCAGTATGTGCCGGAGAAAACGCCGCTGTTTGCCCCGCGGCCGCAGGCCGGGGCGGACGATGTGATGGACGAGGCCGCGCTGGAAACGGACATTCTGCTGTCCGAGCGCATCGCGGCGCTGGAAGAGCGCGTGCGGGAATGCGAGGCGGAGATCGCGCAAAAGCGCGCGCTGAGCGATTCGCTCAAGCCGTGGGAGCCGCTGGACTATCCGCTCGATGCCACGGGCACGAAAACCGTGGCGGCCCTGTTCGGCACGCTGCGGGCCGAGAGCGACCCGAATGAGCTGCAGGCGGCGGCCGCTGCCGTGTCCGATGCGGTGCAGCTGTTCCGCGTGTCCAGCGACGCCGATCAGCACCGGTTTTTGGTGCTGTGCATGAAAAACGAGCGCGCCGAAATGCTGGCCGCGCTGCATGAGGCCGGGTTTGAATCCGCCTCCTTTGCGCCGTTGAAGGGCACCGCGCGCGACAACATCTCTGCGCTGCGGCGCGAGACGAGCCGTCTGGAGGCCAAGCGCCGGGAATACCAGAAGGAGATCGAGGCAAGCGCCCCTTCGCGTCCGGAGCTCAAGCTCGGGGCCGACCGCATCGCGGTGGCCATTGCGCGCTGCGAGGCCGTGGAAAAGCTCAGCGGCACGGGCTCGGTCGTGGCGATGGAGGGCTGGTGCCCCGCGGAAAAGGCTGCGGCGCTGGAGAGCGTGCTGGAGCGCTATGACTGCGCGTGGGAGCTCAATGACCCGACGGAGGACGAATACCCCGCCGTGCCGGTGAGGCTGAAAAACAACGTGTTTGCCCGCGCGATGAACATGGTCACGGAGATGTACAGTCTGCCGGCCTATGGAACGACGGACCCGAACCCGCTGATGGCGCCGTTTTTCATCCTGTTTTACGGCATGATGATGGCGGATATGGGCTATGGACTGCTGATGATCGCCGGGGCAGCGTTCGTTTTGCTGAAAATGCGGCCGCGCGAGTCGCTGCGCAATTTCGGGGATCTTCTGCTTTACTGCGGCATATCCACGGTGATCTTCGGCGCGCTCACGGGTGGCTTTTTCGGCGACTTCCTGCCGCGCATTGCGGCCATCATCAACCCGGACACCACTTTCACGGCGCTTCCGGCGCTGTTTACGCCGCTGGACGACACCATGGCCATTCTGGTCGGCGCGCTGTGCCTGGGCGTTTTGCAGACCGTCACGGGCATGGCGGTGAGCGTGGTGAACAAATTCCGCGCGGGCAGCTGGGCCGAGGCCGTGTTTGACGAGATCACCTGGTGGGTCATTCTGGCCGGGATCGCGCTGATGGTGCTGGGCGTTGGCAATGTGAACGGCTTGCCGGTCGTGCTGCTGGCCGGCTGTGCGATGCTGGTGGTGGGCCAGTTTGTTCTCAAAAAGAGCGTGATGGGCGGCCTGCTCGGCGTGCTGGTTGCCATCTATAACGGCGCCACGGGCTTTTTCAGCGACATTTTGTCCTATTCGCGTCTCATGGCGCTCATGCTCTCCGGCAGCATCATTGCCACCGTGTTCAATACGCTCGCGGCCATCCCGGGCAGCACGGTCGCGACGAAGCTCTTTTTCTTCGTGCTCATCTCCGCGCTTGGCAACGCGCTGAACTTTGCGCTGAACATCCTCGGCTGCTATGTGCACGATCTGCGGCTGCAATGTTTGGAATTTTTCGGCCGCTTCTATACGGACGGCGGACGCGCGTTCGCGCCGCTTCACCTGAATACAAAATATGTAGATATCATCAAGGAGGAAAACTAACATGGAATTTCTCAACCAGTATGGCGGTCTGCTTTTGGCGTTTCTTGGCTCCGGTCTTGCCGCCGGTCTGTGCTGTGTCGGCTCGTCCCGCGGCTGCGGCCTGGTGGGTGAGGCGGCCTCCGGCCTTCTGTGCGAGCATCCCGAGCACTTCTCCAAGTGCCTGATTTTGCAGGTGCTTCCCGGCACGCAGGGCCTTTACGGTCTGGTCGTGTGGTTCATGACCATGCTGCAGGTCGGTCTGTTCGGCGGCAATGGTCTGATCGAGATCACCGGCGTGCAGGGCCTGACGCTGTTCGTGGCCTGCGTTCCCATGGCGCTCGGCGGCTGGCTTTCGGCCGTTTTCCAGGGCCGCGTGGCGGCTTCGGCCATCAACGTGGTCGCCAAAAAGCCCAACGACTGGTCCAAGGGCATCATCCTTTGCGTCACGGTCGAGTTCTACGCCATTTTGTCCCTGCTCGTTTCCATCCTCATGGTCACGAACGCCCTTTGATCGGGCGCAGACGCTATGAACGGAATCGACAGGATCACCGCCCGCATTGAAGCCGATGCGGCGGCCGAGGCGGCCCGACTGGCCCAGGAGACCGAGGCCGAGGCTGCGCGCCTGCGTGCCGAGGCGGAAAAGGCGGCGCAGGACCATTACTGGGCGCGCATGAAGCAGGGCATGAAAACCGTGGAGGACCGCGCCGCGCGTTTGGCCGGAACGGCCGGCATGGAGGCGAAAAAGTCCATTCTGGCCTTCAAGCAGGAAACGGTGGCCACGGTGTTCGATGCGGCGCAGCAGCAGCTTCTGAGCATGCCGAAGGCGGAATATATCCGCTTTCTGACGGATAAGGCCGCAGCTGCCTGCACCACAGGGCGCGAGACGCTGGTTTTCAATGCCGCGGACAAAAAGTCCGTGGCGGACAAGGTCGTCGCCGCAGTGAACAAAACCATGGAAAACGCCGGAAAGCCGGCGGAGGTCACGCTTGCGGACGAAACGGGCGCGTTTGCCGGCGGCGTGATCGTGCGGCAGGGGAATGTGGCCTGCAACTGCACGATCGACGCGCTCATGGAACAGGCCAGAGAGAGTATGGCTGCCGAAGTGGCCGCGGCGCTCTTTGGCTGAAGCTCCTGTATGGGAGGAGATCGATTTGGCGAATAAGCTGAAAAACAACAACGACTATATCTTCCTGTGCGCCAATCTCCGTGCCCGTGAGCCGCGCCTTCTCACGCGCGAGCGCATGGAGCGGATGTGCCAGAGTGCAAGCTTTGACGAGGCGGCAAAGCTGCTCATCGACTGCGACTATCCCGACATGAGCGGGATGGACGACGTGGCCCTTGAGTATGCCATCGCCGACCACCGCAAGCAGATCGTCAGCGAGCTTGCGCGCTTTTGCCCGGAGCCGGTCATGCTCGATGCCTTCCGCATCCGCTACGACTACCACAACATCAAGGTGCTGGTCAAGTCCCACGGCAAGCAGGGCGGAAACGAGCGGCTGATGTCCAGCTGCGGCATTGTAGATCCGGGGCGCATGGCGGAGTGCTACCGCAGCGAAAACTACGACATGCTGCCGGACTATATCCGTGACTGCCTGCGCTCGGCGCGGGAGCTGCTGGCCCGCACGGGCGACCCGCAGCGCGCGGATTTTCTGGTAGACCGCGCGTATTACACGCAGCTTCTGGCCATGACGGGGGAGCTGTCCGACGATTTTTACCAGCGCTATGTGCGCCACTGCATCGACGGGGCGAACCTTCGCAGCGCGGTGCGCGCGCGGCGCATCGGGCTGGATAAGGCCGCCGTGGAATCGGCCATGATCCCGGGCGGCTATGTGGCGATGTATTCGCTGGTGGACGCCTCGGCGGAGCCGTCGTCGCTGGAGAATCTGTTTTTCGCCGGCATCTTTCAAAAAGCGGCGGAGCTTGGCGCGCAGGCGATGCAGGGCGGAACGCTCACGGCATTTGAGTCCGCGTGTGAAAACGCGCTGACCCGCTGGCTCGATGGCGCGAAGTATATCATGGCGGGCCCGGCGCCGGTGCTGGCGTTTCTGGACAGTCTCGACTCCGAGATCGTGGCCGTGCGCACGGTGCTGCTGGGCAAGAAAAACGGCATGAGCCCCGAGGCCATCCGGGAAAGGCTGCGTGATAGCTATGTATAAGATCGCGGTGATCGGCTCGGGCCAGACGGTCATGGGCTTCAAGGCGCTGGGACTGGATGTCTTCCCGGCGGAGGACAGCGCCGGAGCGCGAAAGCTTCTGCGCATGCTCACGGCGCCGGAGGCGGAGGACCGCTATCCCATCGTTTACATCGAAGAACAGCTCGCGGCCGATATGCAGGCCGATATCGACAAATTCAAGGACAGCCCCGAGACGGCTGTGATCCTCATTCCGGGGCGCAGCGGCTCGCTTGGCATGGGCCTGTCCGCGCTGCACGCCGCCGTTGAGCGCGCCGTTGGCAGCGATATCCTCAAGTGATTGGGAAGGAAGGGAAAGCATGAGCGGCATCATTACAAAAGTTTCCGGCCCGCTGGTCGTGGCCAAGGGCCTGGCCGACGCGAACGTATCCGACGTGGTGCGCGTGGGTGACCAGCGGCTCATCGGCGAGATACTCCAGATGAAGGGCGACAGCGCTTCCATTCAGGTTTATGAGGAAACGAGCGGCCTCGGCCCGGGCGCGGCGGTGGAGACCACCGGCATGCCCCTGTCCGTGGAGCTTGGCCCCGGCCTGCTCACCGGCATTTATGACGGCATCCAGCGCCCGCTCACGGCCATTCGCGCCCTGACCGGCGATACCATCGGCCGCGGCGTGGATGTGAGCGCGCTCGACCGCAAAAAGGAATGGGATTTCCGCCCCACGGCCACCGTGGGCTCCATCGTGCATCCGGGCGACGTGCTCGGCACGGTGCAGGAAACGGCGGCGGTGCTGCATAAGATCCTTGTGCCGCAGGGTGTCAACGGCATCCTCGAGCGCATCGAAAAGGGCAAGCACACCGTGGCGGAAACGGTCGCCATCGTTCACAGCGACGACGGCACCAAGCACGAGATCACCATGATGCAGAAGTGGCCGGTGCGTGTGGCGCGGCCTTATAAGCAAAAGCATATGCCCTCGCGGCCGATGAACTCCGGCCAGCGCATCATCGACACCATGTTCCCCATCGCCAAGGGCGGCACGGCGGCGGTTCCCGGCCCGTTCGGCTCGGGCAAGACCGTTGTGCAGCATCAGCTGGCCAAGTGGTCGGATGTGGACATCGTGGTATACATCGGCTGCGGCGAGCGCGGCAACGAGATGACGGACGTTCTGATGGAATTCCCGGAGCTGAACGACCCGCGCACGGGCGAGAGTCTGATGCAGCGCACGGTGCTGATCGCGAACACCTCCGATATGCCTGTGGCGGCGCGTGAGGCGAGCATCTACACCGGCATCACCATCGCGGAATACTTCCGCGACATGGGCTACGATGTGGCGGTCCTGGCCGACTCCACCTCCCGCTGGGCGGAGGCTCTGCGCGAGATGAGCGGCCGTTTGGAGGAAATGCCCGGCGAGGAGGGCTATCCCGCGTATCTGGCCAGCCGTCTGGCGCAGTATTACGAGCGCGCCGGCGTGGTGCAGTGCCTTGGCAGCGACCAGCGGCAGGGCTCCATCACGGCCATCGGCGCCGTGTCGCCTCCGGGCGGCGACACCTCGGAGCCGGTCAGTCAGTCCACGATGCGCATCGTGAAGGTGTTCTGGGGTCTGGACAGCTCTCTGGCCTATGCGCGCCATTTCCCGGCCATCAACTGGCTGACATCCTACAGCCTGTATGTCGATACGCTCAAGCCCTGGTACGAGGAAAACTTCCCCGGCTTCATGGCGCTGCGTGAGCGGGCCATGGCGCTTTTGCAGGAGGAGGCGAGTCTCAACGAGATCGTGAAGCTCGTTGGCCGCGACTCGCTGGGCGCAAGCGAGCAGATGACGCTCGAAACGGCCAAAATGCTGCGCGAGGACTTTTTGCAGCAGAACGCGTTTATCGATGAGGACGCCTATTCCTCCTACGGCAAGCAGTTTAAGCTGCTCGGCCTGATCCTGACCTACGACCGCCTGTGCCGCGAGGCCATGGAAAAGGGCGCGGATGTCAGTGCGCTGTGGGCCATCCCGGCGCGCGAGGCGATCGGCCGGGCGAAGATGGCGCTGCCGGATGCGTATGAGGCGCAGTACGACAGGATCGAAAAGGATATGCAGTCGCAGATCGAAAAAATCATGGCAGGAGGGGCAGAGCAATGATTCGGGAATACAAAACCATTCGGGAAATTGCCAGCCCTCTGATGATCGTCAAGGACGTTGAGGGCGTAAGCTACGACGAGCTGGCGGAAATCGAGCTGCCCAGCGGCGAAAAGCGGCGCGGCAAGGTGCTGGAGATCAACGGCGACACCGCCGTGGTGCAGCTTTTTGAATCGGCGCAGGGCATCAATCTGGCCGAATCGAAGGTGCGTTTTCTCGGCCACCCGCTGCAGCTTGGCGTCAGCGAGGATATGCTCGGCCGCGTGTTCAACGGCATGGGCGAGCCCATCGACGGCGGCCCCGCCATTTTGCCGGAGAAGTACGAGGACATCAACGGCCTGCCCATGAACCCCGCGGCGCGCGCGTACCCGGCGGAGTTCATCCAGACCGGCGTTTCCACCATCGACGGGCTCAACACTCTCGTGCGCGGGCAGAAGCTGCCCATCTTCTCCTGCTCGGGCCTGCCCCATGCGGCGCTGGCCGCGCAGATCGCGCGTCAGGCCAAAGTGCTCGGCACGGACGAGGCCTTCGCCGTGGTGTTCGCCGCCATCGGCATCACCTTTGAGGAGAGCGAATACTTCATTCAGGACTTCCGCCGCACCGGCGCCATCGACCGCGCCGTGGTGTTTTCAAACCTCGCCAACGACCCCGCGGTCGAGCGCATCTCCACGCCGCGCATGGCGCTCACGGCGGCCGAGTATCTGGCCTTTGAAAAGGATATGCACGTGCTGGTCATCATGACCGACATCACAAACTACGCCGAGGCCCTGCGTGAGATCTCCGCTGCCAAGAAAGAGGTCCCCGGCCGCCGCGGCTACCCCGGCTACCTTTACACCGACCTTGCCACCATGTATGAGCGCGCGGGCCGCCGCGTGGGGAAGAAGGGCTCGATCACCATGATCCCCATCCTCACCATGCCCGAGGACGACAAGACCCACCCCATCCCCGACCTGACCGGCTACATCACGGAGGGCCAGATCATTCTCTCGCGCGAGCTGCACCGCAAGGGCATCGTGCCGCCGGTGGACGTGCTGCCGAGTCTGTCGCGTCTGAAGGACAAGGGCATCGGCGAGGGCAAGACCCGCGAGGACCATTCCGGCACCATGAACCAGCTGTTTGCCGCCTATGCCGCCGGCAAGGAGGCCAAGGAGCTCATGACCATTCTGGGCGAGGGCGCGCTGAGCGACACGGATAAGCAATATGCCCGCTTCGCCGAGGAATTTGAAAAGCGCTACGTCAGCCAGGGCAACACTACCAACCGCACCATCGAGCAGACGCTCGATCTCGGCTGGGAGCTTTTAAGCCTGCTGCCGCGCGGCGAGCTCAAGCGCGTGAAGCTTGAGCACATCGAAAAATACATGCCGAAGGGCGACCAATGACCGATTCTATGGGCAAGGTGAGGTGATCGAATGCCCAGCACAGCCATAACACCGACCAGAATGGTGCTAAACCAGATGAAATCCCGTCTGCGCACGGCCTCGCGCGGCCACAAGCTGCTCAAGGACAAGCGCGACGAGGAGATGCGCCAGTTCCTCGAGATCGTCCGCCGCAACAAGACCCTGCGCGAAAAGGTGGAGGCCGGGCTCACGGAGGCCTTCGCTGCCATGGACATGGCCAGCGCGGTGATGAGCCCGGAAATGCTGGAGCAAAGCCTGCTTGGCGGGCGCGACAGCGTGGAGCTGGAAGTGACCCAGCGCAGCATCATGAGCGTGAAAACGCCGGTTTACCGCTTCAAAACCGAGGAGGCCGGCCCCGGCGCGATGTACCCCTACGGCTTCGCATCCACGTCCGGCGCGCTGGACGACGCGCTGGAGAAGATGAACGAGGTCTTTGCCGATATGCTCGAGCTTGCGCAGGTGGAGAAAACCATGCAGCTGCTGGCCGAGGACATCGAAAAAACACGCCGCCGCGTCAACGCGCTGGAATACGTCATGATCCCGCAGCTCGAGGAGAACATCCGCTACATCTCCATGAAGCTGGCGGAAAACGAAAATGCCACCAAGGTGCGATTGCT
>CAYROZ010000058.1:0-12179 GCA_964426125.1 uncultured Oscillospiraceae bacterium | reverse complement strand
GCCATGGCGCAGAAGGCCTGCGATCAGCAGGAGATCCAGAACATCATGAGCTGGCACGTTATGTATCACTGCTACGGCCTGCATCGTGAAGAGATGGAAGAGATCTGGGTCAACGAGCCGGAAAACCGCGCCACCGCGTCCTTCGGCCAGAACCAGGGCTTCTATGTCGGCTACGACTCCATCTGGGAAGCGTATGTGGAAGGCCATGATACCTCCTGGCTCGCCACCGCGAAGAACTACTGCGCCCAGAACGACATCGACATCGAGGGCTGGACCGACGAGGAGATCCTCGAGGTCTACGGCGGCGTCGGCCAGCTGCTGCTGCACGTGACCACCACCGCCATCATCGAAGTGGCTGAGGACGGCCAGACCGCGAAGTGCTTCTGGTACTCCCCCGGCATGATCGCCGAGTCCGGCTCCACCGGCAACACCATCTGGGAAGCCTACGGCGTTGACTTCGTGAAGGAAGACGGCGAGTGGAAGATGTGGCATCTGCATATGTTCACGGACTTCATGGGCGGCTACTACCTGACCCTCGGCGGCGCGACCTCCGGCGGCGCTTCCGGCGCTCCCGGCGGCGGCAGCGGCGAGCCTGGCGGTGCTTCCGATGAAGCGGCTGAATATGCCCGCATCGACAACAAGACCAGCGAGCAGCAGGAGTGGAAGGGCGAAAGCGGCGCTCAGATCTCCTCCAAGCACGACTACCTCTCCTCCCCGCAGTACAAGGAGTTCAGCCACGACCGTCTGCGCGCGGACATGGAGATCTTCCTGCCCAAGGCCTACGATGAGTGGAGCTTCGACGACGGCAACTACGGCCCGACCCGCGAGGAGTACGAGAGCTTCGGCATCGATCTGGACGCCTGGTACGACGCGCACTGATCGTTCCGCTGCTTAGCGATCCCGAATAACGTTTAACTGCGGCCCCCGTATGACAGCCATACGGGGGCTTTTTAAAAAGGAAAGGTGGAACATGAGCGGCAAGGACATTTCAAGACGGCAATTTTTAAAGGGCGCGGGCGCGCTGGGCATGGGCGCAGCAGCCGCGGCTGTTCTGGGCGTTCCCGTATTCGCCGCAAGCGGCGAGCCCGGCGGCGCCTCCGGTGGTCCGGGCGGCCCTTCCGGCGGACCGGGCGGCTTCAGCTTCGCCCAGGAGAAAAATGAAAATCATCTCATCTGGCAGGTCGAGGACTGGAAAACCGCGCCGGACCCCATCCCGGAGCGCAAGATAAAAGAGGAATATGAGACCCAGGTGCTCATCATCGGCGGCGGCTACGCGGGCAACGCGGCGTGTCTGGAGCTTTGCGAGCAGGGCTACAAGGTCATGGTGGTCGAAGCGCAGACCGAGGCGGCCTATGAGCTGCGCGGCGGCGACGAGGGCGTTATCAACTCCAAGTTCTGCCAGGAATACTGGGGCGCGCCCGAGGTCGATCCCATCGAGTTTTATAACAACTGGATGCTCAACTGCAACAACTATGCCAATCCCGAGCTCGTGATGAAATTCGCCCAGAACGGCGGCGAGAGTCTTGACTGGCACATCAGCCGCTGCACCGATGCGCAGAAGCAGTCGTGGCAGGTGAAATTCTGGTCACACAACAACGAGGAGGTCCGCCCCCATGTGCTTGGGGAGATCGGGGGCTTAAAATTCTGGGCGCCCACGCTGCATCCCGAGCAGGGCACCGTGTATAGGCTGAACAAGGCCTTCTGCGTGGAGCAGGGCACGGAGTACTTCTTCAACTGCCACGCCGAGCATCTTGTCACCGACTCAAGCGGCGCGGTCAAGGGCGCTGTGATCTTCAACAACGAAACGGAAGAATACTTCCGCATCAAAGCGGATTATGTGGTCATCTCCACCGGCGGCTTCGGCTCCAACGAGAGCATGACCGCCGATATGCTGGCCGATCTTGTGGCGCAGATGCAGGAGCAGGACGAGCTGGGCCAAATGGGCGCCGACCGCGACGGCTCCGGCATCGCCATGGCGGTGTGGGCCGGTGCGCAGCACGAGCAGTGCGGCGTTCCCACGATGGACGGCCGCCAGCCCTGGCTGACGGGCAACCCGGGTCTCACGGCCTGTCCGGGCCATCCGCAGGGCATATGGCTCGACTGGCAGGGCAAGCGCTTCATGAACGAGTTCTGGGGAACGCTGGAGCACCGCTGCTTCCCCATGCTGTTTACCAACCGCGAGCGTATGTACTGCATCTACGACAACAATCTGCCGGAAACGATGCAATATGTGGCCCCGGCGCACGGCTCCACCGACCCGTCCGGCAGCACCCTCGACTCGATCCGCACCAAGATGGACGAGGCCTACGCCAACCGCGGCCAGGGCGCGGACATCAGCTCCGGCGAAATGGGCGGCTATAATATGCTGACCTACGCGGGCGATACGGTCGAGGAATGTCTCAGCTACATCCCCGACATCGACGAGCGCGTGAAGGAGAACATCCTTCAAAGCTGGGCGAAGTACAACGAGATGGCCCACGCCGGACGCGACGACGAGTTCGGCCGCGACAGCGCCGTGATGTTCCCGCTCGATAACGGCCCGTACTTCGTGCAGGTCATCGACAAGCAGGCCGGCATCGGAAACTATATGGTCACGGTGGGCGGTCTGTGGACGGACGGCGAGCAGCGCGTGCTCGGGCCGGACTGGAAGCCCATCCCGGGTCTGTTTGCCTCCGGCAACACCACCAGCGGACGTTTTGGCCGCGACTACTTCACCCCCATGCTGGGCGTTTCCATCGGCATGGCCGTGTGTCTGGGGCGCGAATGCGGCCGCTCCGTGGCAAAGCAGATCCGCGGCGAGCTTTTCTATCTGTAAAACGCAAAAACCGAAAGGAGAAAGTATTATGAAAAAAACAAGCAAGCTTCTCGCGCTGGCTCTGGCCGCGTGCCTGTGTTTGAGTCTGGGCGCCTTTGCCGCCTCCGGCGAGGCCAGCGGCGAAGTGACCGCCGCCGTGGACATTTCCTCCGCCGGCATCCGCACCGACGCGGAGTATTTTGACGGCCGTGTGACCGGCCGCGGCGTGTCGGATTTCAGCATCACCGCCGAGAACAAAAACATCACCGGCATCTATGCCAGCGCCGAGCCCGGCGCGAACGCCGTGACCGTTTCCGATGGCCGCATCGAGCTGGCCGAGGCCGGAACGGCCATCTCCGTGGGCGAGAGCACCGATCTGACCGTGGACAACGTGGTCATCTGGAACATCGGCAAGGCCGATGGCATCTCCGCCGCGGGCGACAGCACGCTGCTTGTGAAAAACAGCGTGATCTACGGCGAGCAGAACCCCAGGACCTTCCGCCGCGCCTCGCCCTTTGCACTGGGTCTGGCCGGTTCCATGCGTGTGACGAACGCCGTGGGCAACTCCGTTGTGGAATACAACGACAGCGTGATCGTTTCCGGCAGCTGGGCCCCTCTTTCCACGGACTCCGGCTCCGAAGTGCAGCTGACGACCCATAACGTGCTGGCCGGCATCGGCTGGCTGGAAGTGGCCGAGGAGGGCAAGGAATACACCGCCACCAAAACCGTGGAGGGCGTGACCTACGGCTTCACGCTGGGCGATTCCGCCAACTATAACTCCGGCTATGTTTCCTACTGCGACTCCGGCTTCCACAACTTCTACTACGACAGCGAGCTTTACGGCACGGACTATGTCATCATCCTTTCCACGAGCGACTCGAGCGCTTACATGGAAAATAACCTGTGCTACTCCGACCGCATCGGCATCATGTGGCACAAAAACGCGGGCGGTCTGGTGGAGATGATCGATGGCAGCATGTACGCCGGACAGGCGCTGTTTATGATGAAGTGCTACAGCGATCTTGACACGGACGGCTGCTACTGCGATCTGGTCGTGGACGGCACCGATCTCACCGTGGGCGAGGGCGGCGTGCTGCTTCAGCTCATGACCAGCGACGACTGCGGCCTTAACTACGAGGCCCTTCAGGTGCCCGAGGTCGAATCCGACTTCTCCCAGGTCGAATGTCTGCTTGGCACCATGGTGCAGGAAACCTATCAGGAAGGCTTCCCCCCCACGACCTACTACGTCTATGACCTTGGCGACGGCACCACCACCGGCGTGACGGAGGCCGAGCGCGAAAGCTTCCTGGCCGCCAATCCCGACGCCGAGCCCGTGATGGTCGAGTATGAGCCGGAGCAGACGCCCACCGCCCTGTTCCGCGATGTGGACGTGACCGGCGATGTGTACAACGCCGTTTGGCAGGCGTATCAGGCCGTGGACGTGACCTTTGACGCCTCGTCCATCACCGGTGTCATCTCCTCCGCCTGGGCCAACCATGTGGACGCCGAGGGCAATGTTCTGCCCGGCGGCACCGTCATCGAGGCCGATTCCACGCTGGACGCGCACATGGGCATGGGCCGCGTGACCAACACCGCCGCCCCCGCCGTGAACAACCCCGTTTACCTCACGCTGGAAAACGGCGCCGTTTGGACCGTGACCGGCACGAGCTATCTGGCCAAGCTCACCATCGACGACTCCTCCGCCATTGAAGGCGCGCGCATGACCGTAAACGGCGTGGAGACCGCCATCGAGGCCGGCACCTACGAAGGCGAGATCGTCATCACCCCGGCAAACGGCGGCCTGGCCGTGGCGGAATTTGACGGCGAGCTGTACGTCCGCCCCGAGGACGTGATGGAGCTGCTCGGCGCCTGACAGGTAACAGAGCATGAAAAGAGCCTGTATCCTTCTGCTGTGCGCGGCGGCACTGTGTGTACTGCTGTGTGCCTGCGGAAAAGACACGGCGGAGGTCAGCTTTGAAAGCTATAAAGAATGGCTGGCCGAAGCCTTCGTGGAGCGCAGCCCCGACCCCGATGGCATTCAGGCCACGCTCGACGCACTGGGAAGCTGGGACGAGGTCGATTTGAACAGCCCGCCCTGGGATATGTTCTTCTCCGACTCCGGCTACAACGCCTCCACCTGGGAGGAATTTGTGGCCGCCGGCGGCATCGGCACCTTTAACGAGGATGTAGAGCTGCCCGCCGCAAGCGGCGAGCCCAGCGCAGACCCCGCCGCGTAAACCCCTCCTATAACAAAGCATCCCTCCGACCGTTTTGGCCGGGGGGATGTCTTTTTTCAAATTCAGTTTACACGCCGCGGCCCATCTCATAGGCCTTCTGCATGGCCGCCGTTTGCTTCACCGTGCCCGGCTCATACACGCCGCAGCCGATCACAACGCCCTTTTCCACCGCGCCTTCCACACAGTCGGCATAGCCGCGCAAACACGCCAGCGTGGCCTCGGCCGAGGCTTCCTCCTCGTCCGCCATGGTGGTGATGTAGTAAAACTCCTTGTCCTTCACCTCAAGCCAGCGGGCGACCGTGCGGTCAATGACGGCCTTGAGCTGCGCGGAGATGGCGTAGAAATACACGGGGCTTGCCAAAACGAGCACGTCCGCATCGATCATTTTCTGCAAAATCCCGGCCATATCGTCTTTGATAACACAAACGCCGCTCTCCCGGCAGGCATAGCACGCGCGGCAGGGCGCGACCTGCTTTTCCGCCACGCGCAGCTTCTCCACCTCGTGGCCGGCCTCGCGCGCGCCGCGGGCAAATTCATCGCACAGGATGTCGGAGTTGCCGCCCTTTCGCGGGCTTCCGCCCAGGATCAAAACCTTTTTCATAAAAATCCTCCTCGTTTTTTTACCGGCGTTTCCGTTTTGCCGTTCTGCTCGGCAATGGTCCTCGCCTCCGATTGCATCTGGGGCATCCCTGTGGTATGATCGGGATGTTTGAGGATATTATAGAACTTAAACCATACTTCAAGTCAAGCCCTTATGCAAAGGAGAGCATTATGTTATACACCGTTGGCGAAATGGCAAAGCTGCTGGGCGTTCCGGCCTCCACCCTTCGATACTATGACCGGCTGGGTCTGCTGCCGTTCGTGGAGCGGTCCAGCGGCGGGATACGGATGTTCCGCGACAGCGACTACGAATGGCTGCAGGTGATCGAATGCCTGAAGCAAACCGGTATGCCGCTGAAAGATATACGCAGCTTCGTTTTGCTTTCCATGCAGGGCGACGAGACCATCGAGCCGCGGCTGGCGCTGATCCGGCAGCAGCGCCAAGCCGTTTTGGCCCAGATGGAGCAGCTTCAGCAAACGCTGGACACACTGGACTTCAAATGCTGGTACTATGAAACCGCCCAAGCCGCCGGGACCACCGCCGTGCCCCGCAGCATGAGCGAGCAGGAGCTGCCCCCGCGCTTTCGCGAAACACGCCGCCGCTTGTTGGGGCCCACCGGGCATGAAAAAAACAGCGGCCAAGCCGCTGCCAACGAACCCATCGATGTCTGATATCCGATAATATAAAGATAGCCCTTGGCCGTCCGTGTCATCCGACAGCCAAGGGCTACCCTGCGCTCTTATTATCTAACATCCATGGTTACCTCTCTTTCTGCAGATTCATGGCGTCGGTGACCTCACCGGAACGTTGCCCTCGCTATATCTAAACACCGCTGAGCGGTGATGGTCCGTAAAAGACGGTTCTCGATCGAGGGTCTCCACGGCGGCATCCGCGCCATCTTCCTCAGGAACTCCAGCGACCTGAGGGAATTTTCAGATCATTGGACTCACCCTTTCTGTGTTTAAAGATTAACACATATTGTCTTCCAATGCAAGCGGCGGAATGACTGAAAATAGAAACGCCCCTCTGTGCAGGGCTCTGAAATTGCGATTTTCACTCGATTTAGCCTTGACGAGCGTCTTGATCCTGTTATATAATGACAATGTTGTGAGCCTGACAGCGTCCTTTGCCGTCAGGCTCACATTGCCGCCATAAAGCGCTTATTCTCCGCCCGCGCCGACCCGGCGGCACAGGGCCGCCGCACCCAGGCCGATGCCCACACCGAGCACCGCGCCCGCGAGCACATCGGATGGAAAATGCACAAACAAATACAGCCGCGAAACGGCGATGAGCGCCGCCAGCGGGATGGCCGCCCAGCCAAAACGACGGTTCGCCGCCGTGAGCACGGTGGCCGCAATGGCGGACGAGAGCGTGTGGCCGGAGGGAAAGGAATAGTCGCCCGGCATGGCGATCAAAAGCTCCGCCGCCTCCAGCCAGCAGGGCCGTGCGCGCGCCGCGAGAGGCTTGAGCGTCAAATTGCCGATCAGCAGCCCCGCCGCCAGCGCGCCCAGCAGCGCCACGCCCCAGCGCCGGTATTTCTTTGAAAGCAGCAGCACCCCTGCCGCCGCCAGCCACACCGCGCCGCCGCTGCCAAGATGCGTGATGAGCGGCATGAGAGCGTCCAGCACGGCGCACTGCATCGTCTCGCGCAGCGCGTGCAAAAGCGTCCAGTCGATGGTTTGGATAAGCTCCATTCCAGCCCTCCTTTGCGTGATACGAAAAACAGCGGCACGGCCGAAGCCGCGCCGTCCTGCCCATGGTTTTCGTTATTCCGAGCCGACCTCGATGTTGTCGATGCCGTGCTGCTCAAATTCGGAGAAGTAGCCGTCGATGCGGGCGTTGAGCTCCGTCTCATCGTCGGGACTGATCCCCTCCTGCTCCATATCGCGGCGCGCCAGCTCCTCGGCCAGAATGTCGAAGAACACCGCGTCCTCATAGTCGGCGATGGCCTCGTGTATGCCGCCCTCCTCATAGGCCTTCGAGGGCATCACATGGCCGTACCAGTGCTCGGCCAGCGTGTTCATCCCGCACTTTGAGCACAGGGCAAACAGCTTTTCCTGCAGCAGATCGTAATCCTCAAAGCGGTCCTCGCCGCGCGCGGAATTTAAGATCCAGTTTCCGATATACACCATGTCCAGCAGGCGTCTGAATTCCTTATCGGTCAGTTCAATGGTCATATAGCCCGCCTCCTTGCCAAAAATTAGTCCGCCGGACGCGCAAAATGCCCGGCTTTGTTTCTATTATATCATATTTGTAACACATTGCTAGTGAAAACAGCCTTGTTTTACGGGATAATTTATTATATGATGCTTGGTATGAATATGAAAGATGTTATTATTTCAATCATCGGCACACAAAAGGATCTCCACGGCGAAACCGACCGTGTAGAGCTTGTGACAGCCGGCAAATACGGCTACGAAAACGGCGAATGCAGCTTCAGCTACCACGAATCCGATCTGACGGGTCTGGAGGGCACCAAAACCACCTTCACCATCAGTCCCATGGGCGTGGTGATGAGCCGCGAGGGCACCCTGAACTCCCAGATGCTCTTCCAGCCCGGCAAGCAGCACGTTTTCCTGTATGACACGCCCTTCGGCTCCGCGACCATGGGCGTGGATACCCGCACGCTGAAAAGCGATATGAACGAACACGGCGGCAGTCTGGAGCTCGACTACGACATCAACTTCGAGCACAATTTTGTCGGCCGCAACCAATTCAAAATCAATGTGAAAGAGAATGTGAACCATGTCTGATCTTTACGAACTGGCAAAACAGCAGATCCGCTCCATCATCACGGCGGCCGAGCCTGCGCTGGCGGATGTCAGCGGCAGTGTGGACCGCAGCAAAAACGCCCAGAACGGCGATCTGGCCGCCAACTATGCCATGGCCGGCGCCAAGGCGCTGCACTGCGCCCCGCGCGCCATCGCCGAAACGGTGGTTTCCAAGGCCCAGCTTAACGACAGCTGGTTTGAGTCGGTGGAATGCGCCGGCCCCGGCTTTCTCAACTTCCGCTTTGCCGACCGCTGGTATTCCGACGTTCTGGCCGCCATCGCCCGCGAGGGCGCGGACTACGGCCGCGCGGAAAAGCGCAACGGCAAGCGCGTGATGGTGGAATTCGTTTCCGCCAACCCCACCGGCCCCATGACCATCGGCAACGCCCGCGGCGGTGTTTTGGGCGACAGCATGGCCGCCGTGCTGGACCGCGCCGGATGGGACGTGTGGCGCGAGTTCTACGTCAACGACGCCGGTCATCAGGTGGAGATGTTCTCCCAGTCCGTGGAGGCCCGCTACATCCAGCTCATCCAGGGCGAGGACGCCATCGAGTTCCCCGAATCCGGCTACCATGGCGACGATATCCGCGAGCTGGCCCAGGAGATCTACGACCACGACGGCGAGAAATATCTCGCCATGCCCGCCGAGGAGCGCCGCAAGGCCTTCGCCGAATACGGCATCGAGCGCAACATCGCCCGTATGCAGCGCGATCTGGAGCGCTACGGCATCCGCTACGACCAGTGGTTCCGCGAAACCAGCCTGCACAACTCCGGCTATGTGGCCGAGACCATCGACATCCTCACCAAAGCCGGTCACACCTACGAAAAAGATGGCCAGCTCTGGCTTCGCAACACCGACTTCGGCGCGGAAAAGGACGAATGTATGCGCCGTGCCGACGGCACCTGGACCTACTACGCCGTGGACATTGCCTACCACCGCAACAAATTTGTCGAGCGCGGCTTCGACCGCGTGATCAACGTTTGGGGCGCCGACCACCACGGCCACGCCATCCGCTTCGGCATCACCATGACCTGCCCGGAGCTGGGTTTGGCCGGACGCAAGCTCGACTTCCTCATCATGCAGATGGTGCGCCTCGTGCGCGGCGGCGAGACCGTGAAGGTCTCCAAGCGCACCGGCAAGGCCCTCACGCTGGCCGATCTGCTCGACGAGATCGGCGTGGACGCCTGCCGCTACTTCTTCAACGCCAAGCCCGACACCCATCTGGAATTCGACCTTGATCTCGCCGTGCGTCAGGACAGCGAAAACCCCGTTTACTACGTCCAGTACGCCCATGCGCGCATCTGCTCGCTGATGAAAGCCCTGCGTGAGGACGGTCTGACCGTGCCGGAGGTCGTGGACGCGTCGCTGCTGCGCAGCGAACAGGAGCGCGAGCTGATCAAGCAGCTGGCCGCCTTCCCCTCCGAGATCCAGCGCGCCGCCGAGGACATGGACCCCTCGCGCATCAACCGCTACTGCTCGGACACCGCCGCCCGCTTCCACAAGTTCTATAACGCCTGCCGCATCCGCGGAGAGGCTGCCGACGTGGCCGGAGCCCGTTTGGCTCTGTGCGCCGCCACGAGCACCGTGATCGAAAACGCGCTGGCCATCCTGGGCGTGAGCGCGCCGGAATCCATGTAAGCATCGTCATCCAAAATCCATCCGAAAGGTGAATCGTCCGCCATGAGCGACTTATTCACGGATAAACTCCACATTCTCGACAGCGCCACAGGCAGCCGCCTGCAGGCGCTCGGTATGCCCGCCAATGCCTGCACCCCCGATTGGGTGCTGCGCAATCCCGATGCCTTTCTGGCCATCCGGCGCGATGATATCGCCGCCGGCAGCGACATGATCTATGCCCCCACCTTTGGGGCCACGTCGGTCGACCTGAAAAAGCACGACATCCAAACCAGCGTTCGGGACATGAATCTGCGTCTGGTGGCCCTGGCCCGGGAAGCCGCGGACGGACGGCTCGTCGGCGGCGACATTGCCCCCACAGGGCTCCCGGTCTTCCCCGCCGGTATGACGAGCTTTGACACCATGGTGGATATCTTCGCCGAGCAGGCCGCCGCGCAGGAAGAGGCCGGTGTGGACTTCTTCGCCATCGAAACGCAGATGTCACTGGCCGAATGCCGCGCCGCCGTGACCGCGGTGCGCCGCGTGTCGGAAAAGCCCATTCTCTGCTCCTTTTCCGTGACCGACGCCGGGCGCACGCTCTTTGGCGAGGATCTGATCGCCTCGATGATCGCCCTGCAGGACATGGGCATCGCCGCGTTCGGCATCAACTGCTGCGGCAATATGGGGCTGATTTCGCGCCTTCTGGCGAAGCTGCACCGCTGCGCCGCTGTCCCCCTGCTGGCAAAGCCAAACGCCGGTACGCCCACGCTGAAGGGCTCTGAGCTGCATTACAGCCTCACACCGGCCAAGATGGCCGCCTACGTCCCCCGCTTCGTCACAGCCGGCGCCCGGCTTCTGGGCGGCTGCTGCGGCACGGAGCCGGAATTCATCGCCTCCATCCGGGCCGTGGCCGACATGGTGGAAACGCCCGCCTTTGAACCGGCGGCAGCGCCCACGCTGGCCGCCTCGCCCTACCGCACCGTGGAGCTGACACCGCGCATGAAGCTCGAGGAGCTCGAGATCGACGACGACATTGTGGAAAACGCCGCCGTTGCGGAGGCCACCGGCGCCAAGCTTCTGAAAGTGGAGCTGCGCGACGAGATGGATGTGGACACGCTCAACGAGGCCCAGATCGCCCTGCGGCTGCCGCTGGCCGTTCAATGTGCCGACGGCGAGCTTCTGCAGCGCTTCCTGCGCCTGTATAACGGCAAGCCCGTTCTTCTGTGACCCTTTCAGCCTGCATGGGTAACACCATGCAGGCTTTCTTTTTGTCTTTGTGCGGCGTTCATTTTGCGTTTTCGTGTTCTTGCCACAAATACACAAAGTATTCGTTTGTACGACTGATTATATTTTCCAACTTGCATTCTTGCAAAAAGCGGCGGCAAGGATTATGAAGTGAGATTTTTATCCCCCTCGCAAAAAAATGATATCCCGCCCTGCAAAGCCGTTCATCCCACAAGATTTTGCGTTATTTTCCCGTCAAAGTGGAGAAAATATAGCGTAAAACTGCTGTTCTGACACCTTCCAAAAATGTTAAAAATGACGGAATCGACATTTTTAACGAAAATTTAATGGAAATTTGCAAGGTTTTGAATTTTCTTACATTGACATTTTTTTATCCGCGCTGTATTATCATAGCGTTAAACGTAAAAATTCAAAGAAAGGGATCGCTATGAAATCAACCGGAATTGTGCGCAAGGTCGACGAGCTGGGCCGCATCGTCATTCCTATCGAGCTGCGCCGCACCCTTGATATCGCAGAGCGTGATCCTCTGGAGATCTTCGTCGATGAGGACACCATCATGCTGCGGAAGTTCCATACTTCCTGTATCTTCTGCGATAGTGTGAAAGACATTATCAACTACAAGGGTAAGAACATCTGCGCGGCCTGCCTCGCAGAGCTGAAAAAGTCCAACTAAGAAAATCTGCCGGAGCTTGACCCCGGCAGATTTCCTTCTGTGCCGCGCTTTTTTTGCGCGGCGTTTTTTTATATGTGATTAAGGGGATCGTCCGTTCGGACGATCCCCTTTTGCGGTTATATAAGCTTGTTCAGACCAGCTCGATGACAGCCATCTCCGCGGCGTCACCGCGACGGGGAGCCGTGCGGGTGATGCGGCAGTAGCCGCCGTTACGGTCGGCATACTTCACAGCCAGTTCATCGA
>CAYROZ010000057.1:0-12342 GCA_964426125.1 uncultured Oscillospiraceae bacterium | reverse complement strand
CCAGTATATTCATCCCGCAGCCCCTTTCGCCAGCTCCCGCTGGATGTAGGCAAGCGCGCTCAGCCGCGCCTTTATCTCCTCCACGCCCAGCCGCCGGGTGCTGCTGGAATTGAATTCGATCAGCCGCCCTGCCCCAACGCCGCTGTGCGTGAGCTCCTTATCGTAGTTCAGCCCGCGCCGATCGCAGGGAACGCGGTAAAAATCCCCCAGGTCGATCGCGCGGGCGTATTCCTCCCGGGTCAGAAGGACCTCATGCAGCTTTTCGCCATGGCGGATGCCGATGACCCGGACATTCTCCACACTGGCGCCGAACAGCTCGCAAACGGCCTGCGCCTGGGTCCGCAGCGTGCAGGCGGGCGCTTTCTGAACCAGCAGATCCCCGCTCTCGCCGTGCTCAAACGCAAACAGCACCAGATCCACCGCCTCGTCCAGCGACATGATAAAGCGGGTCATGCTCGGCTCGGTGATGGTGATGGGCCCGCCCTTTCGGATTTGATCGATCCAAAGCGGGATAACGGACCCGCGGCTGCACATCACATTGCCATAGCGGGTGCAGCATATTCTGGTCGCGCCGCTTGTGCGCGCCTTGGCGGCGATCACCTTTTCCATCATCGCCTTGGATGTCCCCATGGCGCTGATGGGATAGGCCGCCTTGTCCGTGGACAGGCACACCACGCACTGCACACCCGCCTCGATGGCCGCCGTAAGCACATTTTCCGTTCCAAAGACGTTGGTTTTCACCGCCTCGAGCGGAAAAAATTCGCAGGACGGCACCTGCTTGAGCGCCGCTGCATGAAAAACATAATCCACACCGCGCATCGCGTTTTTCACCGACGCCATGTCGCGGACGTCGCCGATGTAAAAGCGGAGCTTTTCGGCACTCTCCGGCATGGCCGCCTGAAATTCGTGCCGCATGTCATCCTGCTTTTTCTCGTCGCGCGAAAAGATGCGTATCTCCCGGATGTCCGTTTTTAGGAAACGATTCAGCACCGCGTTTCCGAACGAGCCCGTTCCGCCGGTTATCATCAGCGTTTTATCCGTAAAGTCCATAGCGGCTCACGCCTCCCTGCGTTCATCCTCTCCGGCCGTCCGTCTTGAGCGGCTGAGACTTTCCGTGATGCCATTGACCATGCAGAAAGCCAGGAAAAAGCCTACCAGCCCTTCCAGGACCGGTTCAAAGCAAAAGTTCATCAAAACCCCAAGATAGGTGCACAAAATGACATAGCGCGCGCCCGTGTCAAGCCGCCGGGTGCGAAACAGGCGCACCGCATGGCCCAGCGTGAGCGCGTTATACAGCAGCATCAGCAGCATGGGTATCAGGCCGGAGACCCTTCCGATGTCCAGCCACATATTGTGGAAATAATACTGCGCCTTCTGCCCGCCAAAGGGATGCCGATACAGATTCCGCAGTCCCGCCGCAAACAAAGCGGCACGCTCGGAATTGGAGCGGCTTATCCCGCTTTGCTCCGCCAGCCGGACAAACAGGTTCGACTCCGCGAGCCGGTCGGCCAGACCCAGCCAGTTAAAGCGCCAGCACGCCAGAATCAGTCCCAGCGCAAAGACGCCCCCGAGCAGCACTCTCGCAGGGGTTTTGGTGCCGGCTCGCTCGCCCAGCAGCAGCGCGCCGCCCAGCAGCGAAACCGCTGCAAGGATCAAAAGCTGCGCTCGGTTTCCAAGCTGGAACATATACAGCAAACACACGGCCAGCATCGCCAGCAAAAGCGCCTTTATCCAGCGTCTTTGCTCCACGAACAAAACATAGACAAAAAGCGACAGGGCGATCGTGTTTAAAAAGCCGGAGGCCGTCGCGGTCCAGTAGCTACCGCTCCAGAAATCCACCAGCTGCCCCCGGTTGTGTCCCGTGTTGATAAAATAGTTGAGCGCGGCGTGCACGGCAAAGCCTGCCGCGATGGCCAGAATGCCGTCCCGCGCCGCCTCCGGCCCTGCCTCGGCCGATTCCACGCCGCACCAGCCGATGGCATAGGCCGCCAGCGGCAGCAGCAGCGCATTTTGTATGATATCAAAGGAAAAGCCGTCCAGCGCCGCATAGCTCAGACCAAAGGCGGCCAGAAGCCAGAAGGCCGGACCGGCTATAAAATTCACCCATATTTTCCGGCGCCGCATCAGCGGCAGGCCCACGACAAGCAGCGCAAAACCGAGGGTATAGGCATACCCCCAGTTCAAAACACCGCATACCACAAAAGCGAGAACAAACGGCATCATATCCGCTCCCCGTCTTCCCGCAAAAGCGCCAGTATCCTCCCCGCCTGCACCGCCGCGTTTTTCTCCCGGAGGACGAACTGCCGTCCCCTTTCCGCCTTTTGTTCCCACCGGGCCGCATCCGGCCCCAGCAGCTCTCGGATGGCCGCCGCCAGCGCGGCCGGTCCGTCGCCATGGACGTAGTTCAGATACTGGTCATACTCGTCCGGCACCCCGTCGAGCTTATACATCAGCACCGGCGTTGCGCTGGCCAGATATTCCATGGTTTTCGACGGGAAGCTGTATTTCGTGAACGCTTCGTCGCCGCGCCGGGGATTGACCAGAAGACTTGCCTTTCGCTGCAAGGCCCACACGGTCTCCTGTTTTTGAAAGCCAAGAAAGCGGATACGGCGGTCCTTCGCCGCCGCGGCCTGCACGGCGCTCTCCATTTCGCCCGAGCCGCAGATCCACAGCGAAAGCTCCTCGTCGTCCAGCATGGAAAACGCGTCCAGCAGCTCCTGCACCCCGTAGCGCGCGTTGAGACGGCCGGAATAGAGAACGGCCCGTTTGCGGTCGCTTTCGCCCACCGGCTCCGGCGCAAGAGCATAAATGCCCTCCATAACGATATAGGGCCGCTCTCCCACGCCAAGCGGCCCTTTCATCTGCTCTGTAAGAAGAACGAAGCGATCCACGCGCTTCATAAAGCGCTCGATCATCCGGTTGTTCCACCGGCGCAGCAGCCGTCTTGCCGCGGACACCCGATGCATATCGGCGTACTCCGGCAGGTCGGTCACAATAAGCGTCAGCCGGTTTGAGCGATCGAGCCCCGACAGCGCCCAGAGAAACGGCATATAGGCCGTGCAGAGCAGTATCTCCTCGTTTTGTATTCCTTTTAAATGCTTCGCCAGACGGCGATAGCGTCCGAACTGCTTGAGCAGCGGAAGGTTTACGCAGCCGATCTCGCGGCAGGGCGCGCCATCCAGCTGCCACGCGGCATCCGGCAGGACCGGCTTGCGGTAGTGCCGCGGCCAGACACCCACAGGCAGCGCGTTGATGACGGATATCCCGTGGCCAAGATTGGCGCACAGACCGTCAATGATGTTCCACTGAAAGCCGTTCGAGGCATTGGAATGCCGCCGCTTTGTGTTTCGATCGATCTCCGCGGCTTGCTCCCGGCGGAAAAGAGGCCCGATAAAGAGCATGGCCTATGCCTCCCATTGCTGATACAGCCTCCGATAGGCCTCGCACTGGCGCTCGAGCGCAAAACGCTCGCCGTCCCCATGGACAAAGGCCTTGCCTCTGGCCCCGAGCTGCCGGACCGCATCGGCCAGCGCGTCCACATCTCCATAGCGGACAACAAGCCCGTTTTCCCCAACGATCTCCGGCGTTGCCGTGGCATCGAAGGCCGCGACCGGCGCTGCGCAGCAGATCGCCTCCGCGCTTGTCATGCCCATGCTCTCCTGCGCGCTGACATTCACATAAACATCCGCCGCGCCATACCAGGCCGCAAGCTCATGGCGGTCCTGCGTTTGGGCGATGCCGACCACAAAGGCCGGAAGCGCTGCGATCTGCCGCGCCGTCAGCCCGACCAATACGACCGTCCAGTCCGCGCCGAGCGTCTCCGCCAGCCGGAGCATGAAGGGCAGTCCCTTTTGCTCGTCCCACCGGCTTGCCACGCCCAGTGCCAGCTTCTGCCCCTGAAGACCATAGCGGCGCTTCACATTGCTTGGAAAGGGCCTGAACACCGAGCGGTCCACACCGTTATAGATCACCTCAAGCGGATAGCCACCAAGAAAGGAGCCCCGCACCTGCCCGGCCAGCCACTTTGACGGCGCGACCAAAACCATGTTCTCCGGCGCGGTGAACAGCGCTCGCTTGCGCCGGTAATTATCCCGCGAACGGTCGAAAAGAAACGAGGCCGGATAGGTTCTTTTCTGCCCGCAGTGGTGGCACTGTTCACGCCATTTCTGGCAGCCGAACGCGCTGTAGTGCGCGCAGTGGCCCGTGAACGCCCAGCAGTCGTGCAGTGTCCAGACGACCGGCTTTTGCGTCTGCTTCAAATAGGCAAACAGCGTTTGCACATCCAGATAGTACCCATGCAGATTGTGCAGATGGATCACATCCGGGTCATATTGCCGTATCTTCTTTATCAGCCGCCGAGTCGCGCCCCGACTTCCAAACCCGGCACGATCAAAAACACGGGCCATAAGCCCGTGGAGGCAGACAGTCAGCGCATTTCCGATCCGCACGGCGTATTTTTCGCAGCGCTCCGGCGCCCTTCCCCGTCCGTAGGCAACAATGCAGTCGTGTCCTTCCGCCTGCATAAACTCCGCAACATCTGCGCATATTCTTCCGGTGCTTCCAACGCCGCAAACGGTGTTTATCATCAGAATTTTCATCCGCAGATCACCGGCTCCCGGCCCGACAAAGCTCTCTCCAGCCGGTCCATGAACTGGGTCCGACTGAAATGCGTTTCGTAATATTCCCTGGCATTTCTGCCGAGGCTTTCCTTGTCCTCCGCCGCCAAAAAGGTCAGCACCGCCTCCGCCAGCGCGTGCGCATCCTCCGCCGCGGCACAATAGCCGCAGCCGCTGCGCTCGATCACCAGCGGAATTTCTCCATTGGCCGCCCCGATGATCGGCTTTCCGGCCGCCATGTAGGTTTGTGTTTTTCCCGGCAGCGTGAGCGACAGGAGCGGGTCCGCCACCAGGGTCAGGAGTACAGCATCCGCCATGGCAAAATACTTTGGCATGGCGGCACGATCCTGCCTTCCGTGGAAGACAACGTTGTTCAATTGCATTTTCTCAGCCATCGCCCGGCAGTGCGCAAGCTCCGATCCGTCGCCCACGATGTGCCAGCGCAGCGGCTTGCACTCGTGCAAAAGCGCCGCCGCCCGAAGGATCGTCGGCACACTCTGGGCCGCGCCGATATTCCCCGCAAACAGCAGATCGACGGTTTCCTTTTCCTCGGGCCGCGTCGGCTCACAAAGCACATCGGAATACTGCGGGTGATAAAGTATGGTTTCCGGCGGGATGTGAAACTGCCGCTCCAGATACCCGCGGAAGGATTCCGAGGAGATCAGAATCGTGTCCGCCGCGCGGTAGATCTTTTTGGATATATATTCAAAGACCCGGTAGATAAGAGAGCTGTTCCGCACGCCGCCCGCGGCCAGACTGGCCGGCCACAGATCCAGGCAGTAGAGTACGACCTTTTTGCCGTGTTTTTTGCCATACGCCAGCGCAGCGCCCGCCATCATGACCGGGGAGGTCTGGTTGGCAAGCACCACGTCGTATTCCTCCTTCAGCCCAAGCGCATAGAACAGCGAGGAAAACGCAAAGCTGAAATAATTCAAAAACCGAAAGAACACATTGTTCCGCCTGCCGATGGTGAAGGTTCTGTGTATCTTCACACCGTTATGGAACTGATCGCGGTTTTTTCTGTTTTTATATCCCGGGTAGATTCGGCCGAGGGGATAGTTGGGAACCCCGGTCACCACGTCGACCCGATGGCCGCGCCGGACCAATTGCTCGCACACATCCGGCAGCGGATAAGGCTCCGGCCAGTAATGCTGACAAACGACTAAAATCTTCACTGCTTTGGATCGAAGGTGGACCCGCCTTCGTTAAACCCATCCTGTTTCAAAACGCAGGGAACTGTGGCCAAAAGGATCTTCAAATCCGTTCTGAAACCGAATTCCTTCAGATATCTTACATCCCAATGGAGCTTTGCCGCCGCATCCACACGGTCCCGGCCATTGATCTGGGCCAGCCCCGTCAGACCCGGACGGACGTTGTATACACCAAAGCGCATACGCATCGCGTGCATTTCGCACTCCCGCGCGATCAGCGGACGCGGGCCAACCAGACTCATGTCCCCTTTCAGAACATTGAACAGCTGCGGCAGCTCGTCCAGCGATGATCTTCTCAAAAAGCGCCCCATGCGCGTGATATAGCGGTTCGGGTCGTCCAGCTCGCCGGTCGCCCGGTACTGGGGCGTTTGACGCCGCATGGTTCGGAATTTATAAAGCTGAAAACTTTTTCCGTGCAGCCCGATCCGGGACTGCGAAAAGAAAATGGCACCGGGATCGTCCAGATATATAACAAAAGCGAGAATTCCCATGGGAAGCAGCAAAACCGCAAGGGCAAGCAGGGAAAGGAAAATATCCAGTATCCGTTTCACCTTGCTGTAAAATGGATCGGGTATCTCCACATAGGCCAGGTCCCGAACCGTTTCCTCCGGGATCAGGCTGTGCCGTTTCTCCCCGCTTTGTGCTTTCTCAAAAAATTCCCGCGCCGATCCAAAATCCGTTTCTGACTGTTTTTCAGATCTATTCATGCATTATCTCCGCATCGGGCCGCGATCGACCAGATGCGTGCGCACACCATTGCCGTGCGCCCTTCCCCGGCGCTTGATGTCCACACGGTTTAAAACCACGCCAAGGATCCTGCATCCGGTTCGCTCCAGCTGGCCTTTGATGCGCCGCTCCAATTTGCAGCTGCTGTGGCTGGCATCCACAACGAGCAGCACGCCATCCAACGCGGGCGCCGCCGCTGCGCAGTCGATCACCTGGCCCAAAGCCGCTGTGTCTACGATTATATAATCAACGGCCTCTTTCAGACTTGCTATCAGCCTTTTAAACCGTTCACCGCCCAAAAGCTCGGACGGGTCGGAAACAACGGAACCGGCAAACATGACAAACAGTCCGGGTACATCCGTCTGCTTCACTGCGTCTTCCATCTCGGCCCGGCCGGTGAGATACTGGCTCAAGCCGTCGATCTTGTCCCGAATGGCCAAACGCTCCTGCAGCGATGCTTGCCGCAGATCGGCGTCGATCAGAAGAACGCTCTTTTTGTTTTGTGCAAGCGAGGCCGCCAGCTGAAAGGAAATGCTTGTTTTCCCCTCCGCAGCGCCGTAGCTGGTAAGGCCGATCGCCCGGACATCATCCCCGCATAGCAGGATGTTGGTCCGCAAGGCTTTGATGGCCTCCGCCGCTTGAAAATCGTCGGCAATGGATGCTTTTACTGCTATCTTATCCATGGCCGAATCCCTCATTTCACGTTCTGCGAACGCCTGCGGCATTTTCCCGGCCGCCGGTTCGGCATTCCATCGCGGAGCACTCCGGGATAACGCCGAGAACGGTCAACCCCAGATAGCGCTCAACGTCCTCTTCCGTGCGCAGCGAGTCATCCGCCGCATAGGTAATAAGCAGACCGCCCAGTGTCAGCATACAGCCGAAAAACATGGCCCAAAAGCTGTTTTTCATCACACTCGGGCCAGATCGTTTTTGCGGCACCTGCGCTTCGTACACCAGATTGACCGCGTCCACATCCATGATCTCCTTGATTTGACGGCTGGAGATCTCGCGGATGCAGTTTGCGATATCCGCGGCACGCTTGGGGTCCGTATCTACGACCTCGATCTGCAAAATGCGCGTGGAATCGATGGCCGATACGGATATTTTCTTCCGCAGCTGGGATGTTGTCATATGCAGTCCAAGCTGCTGGATCACTTCGTTTGTCACGTTCTCGCCGCTGATCAAAACGGCATAGTCGCTGACCAGATAGTTCGCCACGCTGTAATCCGACGCCAAAACGATGGCATCCGACGAGCGGTTGAGCACGTAGATACGGGTCGATGCGGTGTATTCCACATCCATGAAGATCAGGGTAAACAGCGCGCCGGCCAAAGCAGACAAAACGCAGGCCACAAGAAGAAGCCGCGTTTTCTTTTTCAGCCAGTAAAGCAGATCAAACAGATCGATCTCACGCGTATCGTTCATAAGCAGCTTCCCAGTTCTGTTTTTGCGTCTGCGCGTTTCTCTGAAGCGGCCCAGGACCCTCATTGCTTGTACGTTTTCACGCCCTCAGCTTGCCGTTATTATAGTACAAATGCTGGAAATAAATCAATACATTGCGACGAAAAAATTGCATTTCATAGAAATTAACAAATTTTTCGACTCAAACAAAACCAGCCGCACAATAAATCGGCCAAATTGCATTCAATTCTTGATATATTATGTCATTTTTGTTAATTAAATGCAACTTTTGTAATCCGCAAATTACGCCCCTCAAAGAAAGAAACGTGAACCCTGCGTTTAAAAATCCTCGCCGGTCATGCGGTCGCTGGCCTGGCGGCCAAGACGGACATGGGCCTCCCTTCCGGTGATGAGGCGCCCGATGGCGGCGCGCTGGCGGAAGGCGATCACGCAGGCCATGAAAAGCGCCAGAAGACCCGCAATGCCGCGCAGCTGCGTGCTTGGCACAAAGCACCAGCACAAAATCGGACCGGCCGTGCACAGGACCAGACCGGCAAAGCTCACGATCCGGCTGAAGGCCAGCGCCACGCCGTAAAACACCAGCGCGATCGCGCCCACGCGCCAATCCACCAGGCACAGCGCCGTGGCGCAGCAGGTGACGCCCAGATTGCCCTTGAAGCGGTAGCGCCAGGGATAACAGTCGCCCAAAACCGTGCAGAAGCCCGCAAACAGCACGCCGATCTTCGGGTAGCCCGTGCCGGGGATGTTCATCAAAAGCATACCCAGCAGCGCCGGAATGGCCGTTTTGGCCACATCCACCGCGATCACAGCCAGGCCCCAACGCGAGCCAAACACCTGCACAAAGTTGGCATAGCTTGCGTTGCGGCTGCCATGGCGGCGCACATCCTTATGGAAAACACGGTTTGAAACGAGAACCGAGCCGTTGATGCCGCCGAACAGATAGGCCACGATGGCGATCACAGACAGCAGTACCGGTGTCATTCCGTTTCTCCTTTTTGGCGAATGCTCAGGCGGATGGGCGTGCCCTCAAGCCCAAACACGGCGCGGATGCGGTTTTCAATGTAGCGCTGATACGAGAAATGGAACAGGTCCTTGCGGTTGCAGAAGATGACGAAATGCGGCGGCTTGACACCGGTTTGCGTCATATAATAGATCTTCAGACGGCGGCCCTTGTCCGTGGGCGGCTGCTGGCGTGCCTGCGCATCGGCCAGAACGTTATTGAGCATACCGGTCGTGATGCGCATACTGGTCTGCTCGTGGACAAAATTGACCAGCTCAAAAATGCGGTTCGCCCGCTGGCCCGTCAGGCAGGAGATGAACAAAATGGGCGCATAGGTCATGAACGACAGGTCGCGCATCACATCCTGACGCATACGATCCATGGTGTGCGTGTCCTTTTCGATCAGGTCCCACTTGTTCACGATCACCACGCTGGCCTTACCGGCCTCGTGCGCCAGTCC
The DNA here is from genome assembly GCA_964426125.1 of uncultured Oscillospiraceae bacterium. Lineage (GTDB taxonomy): Bacteria > Bacillota > Clostridia > Oscillospirales > Oscillospiraceae > CAJOIG01. Next base: position 2,907 of record CAYROZ010000057.1, on the reverse strand, counting down.
CGCGATCTTGGTGTCCTGCTCGGTCACGCCCTCGCGCGCATCGATCATGATCAGGCACACGTCCGCCCGCTCGATGGCAAGCTTGGCGCGCATGACGGAGAATTTCTCCACGCGGTCATCCACACGGCTTTTGCGGCGGATACCGGCGGTATCGATGAACAGATATTTGCCGAACTCATTTTCCACCGGCGTGTCCACTGCGTCGCGGGTCGTGCCCGGCATATCCGCCACGATGACGCGCTTTTCGCCCAGGATGAGATTGATAAGACTCGATTTGCCCACGTTCGGCTTGCCGATGACGGCCACCTTGATGCGCTCGTCGTCCTGCTCATCGCCGTCCTCGGGCGGGAAATGCTCCAGGCACGCGTCCAGCAGCTCGCCGGTGCCGTGGCCATGAACGGCCGAGAGAGCGATGGGGTCGCCGAGGCCGAGATTATAAAATTCGTAGATGCCCGGATCGTTCGGGCCGGTGGAGTCCATTTTGTTTACCGTCAGCACGATGGGCTTGCCGCTGCGCTGCAGAAGCGATGCCACGTCCATATCCGCCGCCGTGACGCCGGTGGTGATGTCCGTTACCAGAACGATCACATCCGCCGCATCGATGGCAATGAGCGCCTGTTCGCGCATGAACAGCAGTATTTCGTTATCCGTGCTCGGCTCGATGCCGCCGGTATCGACGATATCGAAGCTGCGGCCGCACCATTCGCATTCTGCGTACAGACGGTCGCGCGTGACGCCGGGCGTGTCCTCCACGATGGACAGGCGGCTGCCCGCGAGACGGTTGAACAAAAGGCTTTTGCCAACGTTCGGCCGGCCGACAATGGCCACCAGAGGTTTGCTCATAGTATCACCCTTATCCTTTAACTAAACCTTTACACGATCAAGCTTTCAAAAAAGCAGACACTCAAGGCCCCCTTGCGTAAAGAGGGCCGGCAGCGCGAAGCGCTGACTGAGGGATTGACAACCCCTCCGGCTCGGCTTCGCCGCCCCACCTTCCCTTACACAGGGGCGGCTTTTGGCCTCTGCTCATCGCAGATTTTTCTTTCTTGACAAGCCGGTTCGATTATTCCTTTGCGGCAATGGCTTCAAAAAGCAGCCTGCCGTCGTTTTTCACGTTTTCAAGTTTCACGCCCAGCGCCTGTTCCACCTCGGCGGGCGTGACATCGTCCAGAAACACGTCGCCGCCGTGGCGCAGCATGACATTCGGGATGAGCAGCCGCGTGCGCAGCGGCTTATCCTTCAGCTGCGCGATGAGATCGCGGCCTGTGACAAGACCGGACACATCGATGCTGTGGCCGAAGAAGTCGTTCACAATGGCGTATACCGGCGCATCGGAGCCCGCCGCCGCCAGAAGCCGGCGCAGATACGGTGCGGCGGAAACGCCGGCCGCAAGGCAGAAATCGTCCCGCACCGGCCCGCCGATGCAGGCCATGAATTCCTCCTCCATCGAGCGCATCAGGCCCACGCCGTTTTCGATCTGGGGGTAGCCCTCGTAATAGTCCTCGGGCGGGATATCGCGCCCGGCCTTCAAAAACAGCTCGTCGGCGCAGAAGAAAATGCGGCTGCCGTATTTTTCAAGGCACGCGGCGCCATACGCATCCACACAGTCGATGGTCTCCGCCGCCGTTTGGGCATTGTACGGTTCGAGCTTGGCCAGTCCCTCGCGGTATTTCGTAAGTCCCACCGGCACGATGGCCACGCTGGCCACATGGGGATATAGCCGCGCCAGATCCTCCATCGTGCGCTGCAGATGCTCGCCGTCGTTCACGCCGGGGCACACGACCACCTGGCAGTTCATCTCGATGCCGCCCGCAGCCAGCCGTTCCATCAGCGCGTAGCCCTCCACCGCCCGCGGCGTGCCGAGCATATGCGCGCGAAGCTGGGGCTCCGTGGCATGGACGGACACATTCACCGGGCTGATGCGAAGCTGCAAAATGCGCTCGATCTCGCGCTTGGTGAGATTGGTCAGCGTGATGTACGAGCCGGTCAGAAAGCTCAACCGCGCATCGTCATCCTTAAAATAAAGCGGCGCGCGCAGACCCTTCGGCAGCTGGTCAACAAAGCAGAAGATGCAGCGGTTGGCACAGTGGCGGGGCTTATCCATCAGATAATCCTCAAAATCCAGCCCCAGCGCCGTACCCTCGCGCTTGCGCACGCGGATCGTCCGCTCCCCTTTCGCCCCGCGCAGCGTTACGGAAAGGCGCGGGCCATAGGACCAGTATTCATAGTCCAGCACGTCGCCGATCTCATGGCCGTCGATGGCCAGGAGCTCCTCGCCCACATGGGCGCGCCAGCGCAGCGGACTTTTTTTATCGATTTTTATAATCTTGGAAGCCATACGCTCTCTCCTCGACACAGCCGCGCAGCGGCGCGCAAACGGTACCTGACACTAGCAAAAGAGAGGGGCAAAAGCCCCCCTCATTGCAAGTAATCTCTTACTTCTTGTCCTCGTCCATAGCGATGACGTTACGGCCGTCGTACTGTCCGCATTCGGGGCAGGCACGGTGCGGCGTATGATACGCGCCGCAGTTGGGGCACTTCACCAGAGCGGGCAGCTTCAGCTTCCAAACGCTGGAACGTCTTTTGCTCTTTCTGGCATGGGATACTTTTCCTTTCGGGACCGCCATTGTTCACACCTCCGATTGTTCTTCTTTATCATGTATCGTCCAACAGCTGTCCCAGAACAGCCAGTCTTGGATCGACCTCCTCAACGCAGGCGCAGGGCCCCTCGTTGAGATTTTTTCCGCAGTGGGGGCATAGCCCTCTGCAGTCCGGACGGCACAGGAAGCGCATATCCGTTTGCAGGATAAAGCAGGTTTCCAGCACCGACGATACATCTATGCCGTCCCCTTCCAGCGGGAAGAGGGTATCGTCCTCATCGCCCTCCGGCGCGTCCGCCTGCAGCGT
>CAYROZ010000056.1:0-12423 GCA_964426125.1 uncultured Oscillospiraceae bacterium | reverse complement strand
TGGGCGCGCGCATCCCCAAGGGCGTGCTGCTCGTGGGCCCTCCGGGCACGGGCAAGACCCTGCTGGCCAAGGCCGTCGCGGGCGAGGCCGGCGTGCAGTTTCTGTCCATTTCCGGCTCCGACTTCGTGGAGCTGTATGTGGGCGTGGGCGCAAGCCGCGTGCGCGATTTGTTCGAGCAGGCCAAGAAGATCGCCCCGGCCATCGTGTTCATCGACGAGATCGACGCCGTCGGCCGTCAGAGAGGCAGCGGTCTCGGCGGCGGCCACGACGAGCGCGAGCAGACGCTCAACCAGCTGCTCGTGGAGATGGACGGCTTTAACAACAACTCCGGCGTGATCGTCATGGCGGCCACCAACCGCGCCGACATCCTCGACAATGCCCTGCTGCGTCCCGGCCGCTTCGACCGGCAGATCTATGTCGGTATGCCCGACATCAAAGGCCGCGAGGAGATACTCAAGATCCACGCGCGCAACAAGCGTTTGGCGGAGGATGTGGATCTGACATCCATTGCCCGCGGCACCATCGGCTGCACCGGCGCGGATCTGGAAAACATCATGAACGAGGCGGCGCTGCTTGCCGTGCGCCGCGGCCAGAAGCTCATCCACAACGCGGACATCGACGAGGCCATCCTCAAGGTGTCCATGGGCCCAGAAAAGAAAAGCCGCGTGGTATCGCCCAAGGAGCGCCGGCTCACGGCTTATCACGAGGCCGGCCACGCCATCTGCGCCCACTTCCTCGAGCATGTCGATCCCGTCCACTACATCACCATCGTGCCGCGCGGCGGCGCGGGCGGCTTCACGCTCATGCGTCCCGAGGAGGACAAGAGCTACCGCACCAAAAGCGAGATGTACGAGCAGATCGTCATGGCGCTCGGCGGCCGTGTGGCGGAGAAGATGTTCATGGACGATATCTCCATCGGCGCGACCGGCGACATCAAGCAGGCGTCCGATATCGCCCGCAAGATGGTCATGACCTATGGCATGAGCGAAAAGCTCGGCCCCATCAGCTTCGACGATTCCGGCCACAGCCTGTTCATCGGCCGCGACTTCGGCACCACCAAGAGCTACTCCGAGCAGACCGCCGCCCTCATCGACGAGGAAGTGCGCCGCATCTTCGACGAGGCGCAGGTGCTTTGCCAGAGCCTGCTGAACGAGCACAGCGGCCAGCTTGTTTCCGTGGCGGAATACCTGCTGCAAAATGAATCCATGGAGGGCGCGGATTTCACCCGCTTCTGCGACACCGGCATTCTTCCGGAAAAGCAGCCGAAACCGGCCGCCGAACCGGCTGAGGAAGCCCCCGCCGAACAGCCCGAACCGCCCACCGCGGAGATTTGAAGATAACAAAAAACACCGTATGACCGAGCCCCGGTCATACGGTGTTTTTTTTTGCGCTTCCGCGAGAGAAAAATGGAAGGTCAACTGGTGACGGAATGATGTAGGCAGGAGATAAGACAGGCCCTTACAGCGCCTGTTTATACGGAAAGCCTTGTCCGCCGGTTTCGGTTGACATCACTGTACAATCGCGTTAAATTATACTTAGGAATTTTATCCAATGGAGGGAAAGACTGTGAAAAAGCTCGTTTCCTTGATTATGGTTCTGGTGATGATTTTCTCGCGCTGCTGAAATATGTAGCGGGAATCGAGGGAAATGTGGTATACTGATAATTCAGTGCGCTTGCGCGCGTCCATAATAGAGAAACCAAAAAAATTGGAGGATACAACATGAAGAAAACGCTGAGTTTTATACTCGCCATGATGATGGCACTCTCTCTGCTGCCCTCGGCCGCCCTGGCCGCGCAGGACGAAAATGCCTTCGCGGGGGGGCACCCTGACCGCTGAAGAACCCGCGGAGGAGCCTGTAGAGGAGCCTGTAGAGGAAGTCGCAGAGGAGTCCCTCGCTGTGGAAGAGGCTGCAGTGGAGGAGCCTGCGCAGGAGGAAGCCGCGGACGCTGAGGAGATTTCCGCCGTGCAGGCGGTCGGCGACGGTGCCGCCGCTGTGCTCTCGGAGGAGGAAGGCAGGTCCAACACCTGCGGCGAGAACCTGACATGGACGTACGAAAGCGGCAAGCTGACCATCTCCGGCACGGGCGCGATGACGGATTATTCCAGTGCCAGAGCTGTGCCCTGGTATTCCAGCAGCCCGTACATTACGGCCATCGAGATCGGCTCCGGTGTGACGAGCATCGGCAGCTATGCTTTCCGCAGCTGCGTGAAGATAACGGAGATCGCGCTCCCCGGCAGCCTTACCAAAATCGGCAGCAGCGCCTTTTACGGCTGCACGGGTTTGACGCAGATCGTGCTCCCTGGCAGCCTTACCGAGATCGGCGGCAACGCCTTCAACACCTGCACGAAGATAACCTCGATCGTGGTCCCCGACGGTGTGACGGAGATCGGCCAGGGTGCGTTCGCCGGCTGCACGGCGCTGAAAGAGGTGAAACTGCCGGACAGCCTGACGACGATTTCAAAGCAGCTGTTTTATAACTGCACCGCTCTTGAAAGTGCTGAGATCGGCAATAACGTGACAACCATTGCCATGCAGGCGTTTTCCAGCTGTATGGCGCTGAAAAGCATCACGATCTCAGACAGCGTGGAGACCATAGGCGCCAGTGCCTTCAGCGGCTGCAATGCGCTCGAAAGCGTTGTGATCGGAAACGGTGTAAAAAGTATCAAGGGTGCATTCAGCAGCCTCACGGCGCTGAAAAGCATCACGCTCGGCAGCAGTGTGGCCAGTGTTGAGGCCAGCGCATTTTCCTACAGTTCGTATCTTACGACCATCACGGTTTCGGCGGACAACCAGACCTTCTACAGCAGCGGCAACTGCCTGATAAACAAGAACACCGGCGCCCTGGTCTTGGGCGGCGCCAATGCCGCGATCCCGAACGACGGCAGCGTGAAGACTATCGGAAAAAATGCGTTCGAGGGCCGCACGGGGTTAGGGAGCATCACGATCCCGGAAAGGGTCACGTCGATCGGAGACTATGCATTCTCTAACTGCACCGGTCTGACCGAGATCACACTTCCGGCCAGTCTGACGAGCATCGGCGGCGGCGCGTTCACCGGTTGCAGCAACCTGAAAAAAGTCAACATCACCGACCTTGCTGCCTGGTGTGCGGTCTCGATCTCTACTACCCACCCGGTGGCCACCGGCCCGCTGTACCTCGGCGCGAAGCTGTATCTCAACGGCGAGGAGATCACAACGCTTGATATCCCCGAGGTCGTGACAAAGATCGGCGCTTATGTGTTCCTCAATTGCAGCGGCATCACCAGCATCACGATCCCCAACAGCGTGACGAGCATCGGGCGGGATGTGTTCAAAGGCTGCACCAGTCTGGCCTCGCTGAAAACGCCCATCATTGGCGATATGTCATCGATCTATACCAACAACGGCTATCTGGGCTATATGTTCGGCGCGAGCAGCTATAGCAAGAACTCGACGACCGTTCCCACGACGCTTACGTCCGTTACCGTCACCGGTCAGATCATCGGAAATAATGCGTTCTATGGCTGCACGGGCCTGACCAGCGTCATAATGACCGACAGTGTGGTGAGCATCGGCAACTACGCGTTTTATGATTGTCTGGGACTGGAATCGATCGAGATCGGCAAGAACGTGACCAGCATCGGCAGCTATGCGTTCTATGACTGCACGAAGCTGCGGGAAGTGATCGTTCCCGACAGCGTGACCGAGATCGGCAGCAGCGCCTTTGAAAGCTGCCTCAGCCTTGAAAAGGTTTCCATCGGCGATCTGGCGGCCTGGTGTGGCATCGCGTTTACCGATTCGTTCAGCAACCCCCTGTGTACGATCGGCGATAAGCAGAGACTGCTGTATGTCAATGGTGTTCCGGCGACGGACATCACGATTCCCGCCACGGTGACCGAGATCGGGCCGTATGCCTTCTATGGCTATGAAAAGCTGACCCATGTCACGCTCCCCGCCAGCGTCACGAGCATCAGCCCCACCGCGTTTCAGAATACCGGCTGCTATAATGACAGCGCCAACTGGAGCGACGGCGCGTTCTACATCGGCACGGCCCTGATCTCGGCGGACGGCGAAGTGACCGGCTGCACCGTCAGAGCGGGCACCACGCTCATCGCCGATGCGGCGTTCTCCAACTGCACGTCGCTCGCGTCGGTCACGCTGCCCGAAAGCCTTACCGAGATCGGCAGCGGCGCCTTTAAAGGCTGCACGGTCCTGTCGGCCATCGCCATCCCCGCCGCCGTGCGCTATATCGGCGAAAATGCGTTCAGCGGCTGCACGGCCCTGACGTCGATCAGCCTTCCCGGCGGCTTGACGGGCATTGGCCAGAAGGCATTTTATAACACCGGCTATTACAACGACAATGCCAACTGGGAAAACTGCGCGCTCTACATCGGCAGCAATCTGATCGAGGCGAACACCAGCGAGGGCGTGTATGCCAGTTACAGCATCAAGGACGGCACCGCGCTCATTGCGGATTATGCTTTCAGCGCCTGCACCACTCTCGAAATGATTTCCATCCCCGCAAGCCTGACCAAGATCGGCAACGGCGCGTTCAGCAAAACGAAAAAGCTTACAGTGACCTATGCCGGCACAAAGGCGCAGTGGGCTGCGGTGCAGATCGGCTATGACAATGGCATGCTGTATTCCGGCACGGTGACCTGCTCCGACGGCAATGCCGCGATGACCATCACCAACAGCGGCAGCTGCGGTGCGCGCGTGTACTGGACGCTGGATAGCAGCAAAACGCTCACCATTTATGGCACGGGCCCCATGGCGGGCTACGGCAAGGAATCGGGGCTCAGCCCGTTTGCAGATCTTTCCTTTACCACCGTGGTGGTGCAGGACGGCGTTACGACGATCGGCGAGCATGCCTTTGCGTCGAAAAGCATTGAGACCCTGAGTATTCCCAAAAGCGTAACGGTGATCGGACAGGGCGCATTTTATGAGGGCGTCATTACGAGCGTGTCCTATGCCGGAACGCAGACGCAGTGGAACAACATTATCATCAACAACTATAACGACGCGCTGGAATTGGCCAACATCGTGTGTGAGGATACCGGCGCTTCGGTCGGCATCAGCATTTCCGGCGCGACGGTTGCGATCGGCAAGGAACCCGGCGGCACATGGGTCGTGAAGGTGACGCTGGGCGGAAATACGCTCACGTCTGGGACGGATTACACGTTTGTGGTCGTAAGCAACGGAAGCCGCACCTCCGTGACCGTGACGGGCTGCGGCGATTATTCCGGCACGGCCGCACAGGATCTTCTGTGCAATCCCGGCAAGGTGACTGGCGGCGAAGACGAAGCGGATATCCTCGATGTCCTTGCGCTGCTGAAATCCGTGGCGGGCATCGAAAGCAAGATCGTCTATGGCGATGTGAACAACGACGGCGTTACGACCATTCTGGATGTCCTCGCGCTGCTGAAATATGTAGCGGGAATCGAGGGAAGTGTGGTATACTGACGAAAAATGGAAGGAGGCGCTTGCAAATGAGGAAATACACGCGCATATTCATATTGACGCTGCTGGTGGCAGCGGCTTTGGCCCTTTCCGCCTGGGCGGACGAGGGGGCGGTCGTTTCCGTTTCAAGCGCCCAAACCGAGGCGGGCGACACGGTCACACTGGAGCTGACGCTGGACAATAACCCCGGCGTGGCGGCGGTGTCCGTATATCTGGATTACGATGCGGCAAAGCTGCGGCCGCTGTCCTACGAGATCAGCCGCGAGGCAAACCGGCGCTTTATGATCTCGTTGGCGAACGAATCCGCCGGTTCGGTCATGATGGTGGCGCTGAAGGACGTGGACTACAGCGGCGTGATCGCCGAGCTTTCGTTTGAGGTGCTGGCGGATGCGGCTGGGGATGCGCAGGTGAACGTGTCCTCGGTGCAGCTTTGCAATTTCAACGATGAGGTCGTGAACTGCCGGAGCGAAGGCGGCGTTGTGAGCATTGAAAACGATGGTGCAGCCGCGCCGGAGAGCGGGACGGAGACGCCCGCGACCCCGGACGAAAGCGCCGCACCGGAGACGGACGAAAGCACGGCAAACCGGGACGATGGAGCCCAGAACAGCCCCGCTGCAAACAGCACGACCGCACAGACGGATGCGGAAGCGGCTGTGATCGAGGATGACAGCGCCTGGGTGCAGGACAGTGTGGCGCGCTTTGAGGCGGAATGGGGCTCCGCTGTGGAGACGAGCGAGAGTACGGCGCAGGAAAGCGGGGAGACGGCGTCGGAGACCGCACCGAGCGCGCCGGCTGCGCAGCCGGACGAACAGCCGGCGGAAAAGGACAGGGGAAATCTGCTGCTGCCCATTCTGGCGCTGGTGCTGCTGGTGCTGGCCGCGGGCGTGCTCGTGCTTTGGATGCTGCTTCGCAAAAAGGAAAAAGCGGCCCGCCACTGATCCGGTTTACAACTGAAGAAAGCCATGCAGAAACGAGGTTGTTTTCTGCATGGTTTTTTCTTTTAGAATATGAAAAAACTGTGAGAAATTGATCTGAATCAATGACGTAAAATGGACAACTGTATATAATTACCGTGAATAAGTACAAACAGGAGGAACGGCTTGTGAAAAAACGCGTGTTGTGCATGATCCTGGCAGTTGTCCTTTGTGTGGGAATGCTTCCCGCCGGTGCTTTGGCGGCGGAGGAGGCGTCCGAGGCGGAGGAAATGTCTGCGCCGGAGACGACCGCAGAGATCGAAGCGGCTGCGGAACCGCTCCCGACCGACAGCGAAGCGGAAGCGACGGAAGCGGAGGACGCATCCGCGGCGGAGGAGGCGTCCGTGCCGGAAGAATTGTCTGCGCCGGAGGAAGAAGCAGCGGAACCCGACACGTCTTCCGATGCGGAGATCTTTGAACCGGTCGCTTTTGTATGCAGTTTCGATGGCGAGTCCCTGTCGGAATCGAGCGACGCGGACGCAGAAGGTGTTTCTTCGGATGTGGCGGCAGCGCCGTACGACAGCGTCGCGGCTGCGGCGGCCCATGTGCGCGGCCAGATGGTGGCCCGGGCGGCGGAGATATCGTTTTCCATCGTCATCGACCTGACCGATATAACGTCGCAGGAGGCGTTTGAGGAGAAGGCCACGGCCCTGCTGCAGGAAGTGGTTGACGCGGCACGGGCCCATACCGGTGTCCCGACGGAGGGCGATTATCTTTCAAGGCAGCTCGCCGGATGGACGGCGGATTGCAGCACGGCGGAAACGGATACCGGCACGGCCCTTTGCTGCACCATTTCGCCGAACTACTACACAACGGCCGCGCAGGAAGCGGCTGTGACGAGCAAAGTCAGCGAGATCATGGCGTCGCTTGATGCTTCGGCCAGCGATTATCAAAAGGTAAGAGCGATCTGTGAGTATATCTGCGACCATGTCGCATACGACGAGACACACTATGCGCAGGACACGACGGGTGAGACCTGCACAGACCATATCCCCCACAGCGTATATGGCGCGCTGACAAACGGGACAGCCGTGTGCCAGGGCTATGCCATCCTGTTTTATCGGCTGGCGCTGCAGGCCGGGATCGATGCCCGCGTTATCACGGGCACCGGAAGCGGCGGACCTCATGCCTGGAACATTGTCAAGCTGGGCGGCGATTACTATAACCTTGACGTGACCTGGATGGACTCCCTGTCTGCATACGACCAGTATTTCCTGTGCAGCGACAGCAATTTTGCCGATCATTCCCGGGACGGGGAGTACGCCAGCGAAAGCTTCTATGCGCTCTATCCCATGGCCAGCGGGAATTATGACCCGGCGTCGGAGCCGGTGGAAGTCACCCCCACGCCCACGGCAACGCCCGCGCCCACGGCAACGCCCGCGCCCACGGATACACCGGAGCCCACGGATACACCGGAGCCCACGGATACACCGGAGCCCACGGATACACCGGAAGCCGATCTAGCTTCTGGTACCTGCGGCGAGAATCTGACATGGACGCTGGACGGCGATGGTGTGCTGACCATCAGCGGCGAAGGCGCGATGGATGCGTCCTATACGGCGGAAAATCCCGCGCCGTGGAAGGACTATGCGGCGCAGATCAAAACGATCGTGATCGGCTCCGGCGTGACCGAGATCGGCCCGAACGCCTTTGCCGGCTGCACGGCGGTCACGAGCGTGACAGTGCCGAAGAGCGTTACAAAGCTTGCGGCCAATGCTTTTGGCGAGTGCAGCGCGCTTGAGCAGGTGCTCTATGCCTCCACACCGCGCGACTGGGCGAAGGTGACACAGGAGGAGAATGCGCTGCCCGCCGCGGCCACGGTCGTGTGCGCGCAGGAGGACATCGAGTGGAGCGTGACGGCGCTTGAGCCGACGCAGTCGCCCGATAACCTTCTGCAATATACCTTCTGCTGCACGCCGGTCAAACCGAGCGACGCGGTCTATTCCCTGGCCCTTCAAATGGGGTCGAAGAGCGGGCAATACAGCGATTACAGCGCGTGCGGAAACTGCTTTACCAAGCTCCTGAACCCCGGCGCAACGATCTATTACCGCTTCACGCTGACGGACACGGAGTATGGCGAAAGCTATTACAGTGAGGAAAAAACCTTCACGGTCCCGACACCGGAGGGCATCGTGGAGCTGGTGCTGGACGAGACCGTCAGCACGGAGGCCAACACGGCGGCACTGTATCGCTTCGCACCGGGCGCGGCCGGAACGTATATCCTGAAAACCGATGGCGTGGTGCCCTCTGTGTACCAGGCGCACGGAACGGAGCCGGATATGTACAGTGTCACGGTGGACGAATCCGGCGAGACCCAGGTGAGCCTTTCGTCCAGGGCGATTTTGTATTTCTATGTGCCGGGCACTGCCGCGGCCGGAACCATCGCCGTGGCCTCGATCCCTGAGGTTGAGCCGGAGACTGTTTCTGGTACCTGCGGCGAGAATCTGACCTGGTCGCTGGACGGCGATGGTGTGCTGACCATCAGCGGCGAAGGGCCAATGGAGGATTATAAATTAGATTCCCTTGCCCCCTGGTATGATGTGAGGGAAAGCATCCTTTCGGTTGTGATCGAAAGCGGTGTCACATCGATTGGAGAATATGCGTTCAATGAATGCACGAAGCTGGCGAGCGTCGATATCCCGGAGAGCGTGACGAGCATCGGGGCCTGGGGGTTCTACGACTGTAAGTTGCTTGAGAGCATCACGATCCCGGACGGTGTGACGTGCGTCGAGGGGTATACATTCGATGGCTGCTCGTCCCTTGCGAGCGTTGTGATCCCAGACGGTGTGACGAGGATCGACGAGCTCGCCTTCAGTGGATGTAAGTTGCTTGAGGACATCACGATCCCGGAAAGTGTGACGAGCATCGGACGGGAGGCGTTCGGATGGTGCACGTCACTTAAGAGCATCACGATTCCGGGCAGCGTGACGGAAATGGGGGATAGCGCATTCTATTTCTGCATATCTCTTGCGAAAATCACAGTAGAGGCGAATAATGCTGGATATTGCAGTGTTGACGGCGTTCTTTTTGACCAGTCGAAAACGACATTGATCTGCTATCCGGCTGCAAAGGAAGGCATAAGCTACAGCGTTCCGGAAGGCGTGACAACCATCGCAGACAGCGCATTCTGCTGCTGCCGAAATATAGAAAACATTGTGCTGCCGACTACCCTGGCAAGCATCGGGGGTCATGCGTTTGGCTATTGCGAGTCCATTGAGAGCATCGAGATCCCGGCGGGCGTGTCGAGTGTCGGGCACAATGCATTCAACTACTGCTCGAGCCTTGTGAGCATCGAGATCCCGGAAGGTGTGACGAGCATTGAGAACTCTACGTTCTACTACTGCTATAGTCTTACAAGTATCACGCTTCCGGTCAGTGTGACGAGTGTCGGAAACAATGCATTCTCTTACTGCAGAGAGCTGGAAAGGGTCGATTATGCTGGAACGCAGGCGCAATGGGATGCTGTGACCATCGGCAGCGGGAATGATCCGCTGAGTGAGGCCACGATCATTTGCACGGGTGAAACTACTGCTCCCACTCCCACGCCCGGCCCCACGGCAACGCCGGAGCCCACAGCAACCCCTGCGCCCACGGCAACGCCGGAGCCCACAGCAACCCCTGCGCCCACGGCAACGCCGGAGCCCTCGGATGCACCGGAACCCGCGGATACGCCGGAACCCACGGATACGCCGGAACCCACGGATACGCCGGAACCCGATCTTGCTTCCGGCACCTGCGGAGAGAATTTGACGTGGACACTGGACGGTGATGGTGTGCTGACCATCAGCGGCACGGGGGACATGACGGATTATGCAATGTCGACCAATTCAAGCGCTCCATGGCATTCCTATACGTCGCAAATCACATGTGCTGTGATTGAAGATGGGGTGACGAATATTGGGGCGTATGCGTTTTATTGGTGCTCCAAGCTCAAAAGTGCCACAATCCCGAACAGTGTGGTAGGTATCGGGGACTATGCATTTAACAAATGCGCGGAGCTGACGCAAATCACAATTCCGGATGGTGTGAAAAGTATTGGGGATCATGCATTCGATTGGTGTATCAGATTGGAGAGCGTGACGATTGGCCGCGACTTAACGAGCATCGGAAGCAATGCCTTCGATGGTTGTTCGTCATTGATGAGCATCGCGATCCCGGATGGAGTGATGACTATTGGGGACTTCGCGTTCTTCGGTTGCGGTGCCCTCGCGAGCGTATCCATTCCCGACAGCGTGACGAGCATCGGGCGCGGTGCATTCTCCAAATGTGGAAAACTTATACGTTTTTTGATTGATGAAAACAATCCAGTTTATGTTGAAATAGATGGTGTTGTGTTCAACAAGGATATGACTACACTTATCCTTTATCCGGGCGGCTATGGCGGCGTATATAAGATCCAGGACGGCGTAACGACCATTGGGGATTATGCATTCAACAGTTGCTGGTCGCTCACGAATGTGACGATACCTGACACGGTAACGACCATCGGGGACTACGCGTTCGGGAGTTGCAGCAGTCTTATAAGCATTACGATCCCGGATAGTGTGACGAATATCGGTGAGTCTGCGTTTCTTGGCTGCTACAATCTAAGGAGTGCGATAATCGGAAATGGCGTAACAAGCATCGAGGAAGCGATGTTCTGCTTCTGCAACAGTTTGGCGAGCATCACGATTCCAGATAGCGTAATGTACATCGGGAGTGATGCATTCAAGAACTGCAATAGTATGACGAACATCACGATCCCGGGCAGTGTAGCAAGTATCAGGGGCAATGCATTCTATGGGTGCAGTAGTCTCAGTGATGTCTACTATGCCGGTTCAGAGGATCTGTGGGCAGAGATCAGCATGGGCGTGAACAATAGCTGTCTTACGAATGCGACGATACATTATAACTATGTGGCCGGCGGCGATCCGACAGAGCCGACAGAGCCGACAGAGCCGACAGAGCCTGTGGCGCTGGAACTCGGCGTGGAAACCACAGTGCAGCCCGAAACGGAGTACACCTTCGAGGTGGCGGAGATGGGGCTTTATCGCTTCGAGATCGGCAGCGGGATCACCGCGGAACGATATTGGGAGAATGAGTTGTGGAGCGGCTTTGCCACCATCGGATTTGATGGAAGCGCCATGGTGTTCCTTGTGTTGGAGCCGGGGACGCAGCGGATACGCATTACTTCACAATCGCCCCATAATCCTGTCGAGAGCAGTACGCTTTGTGTAAGCCATGTGACCGCTAAGGACATGAAGCCGCTTGCACTGAACGCAGAATACACCACGGAAAGCGGTGCGCTGAACGATGGCGATGCGTTCCTCTTCACGGCGGAAACCACCGGCGCATATGCGCTGACGGGCGAGATGGGATGGGACTGCTACGGGGTCTATTCCGAGTCCTATGAGTTCATAGGGCCGAAAAACTCGGCAACAACACTGCTTTATCTGAATGCGGACGAGAGCGTTTATATTGCTGTGGATGAGGCAAACAGCGACGCCTACGAGATGGGGAGGCTCACGGTCACAACGATCGATCAGCTTGAAACGCTCCCGCTGTCCCTTGGCGAAACGGCTCTCGGCGAGATGCTGGACGAGGGAGGAACCTATTATTCGTTCACGGCCGAGGTGGATGGGGATTACAAATTCTCGCTGCCCTTGGCTGGTGAAGTGGAGATGAATCCCATTTTCGTGCTGGATACCACGATGAAGCCGCACGATCTGGCATCGATGGAGGTGGTCTATGGTGAAAATGGCGAGTTGGACACGAAAACAGTCTGCTCGACCTATACCTGCACGCTGAAGGCAGGCGAAACGGTGTATGTGAGCTGGTACTTCACGCCGAATGGCGACTGTCCTATCCTTTGCGTAGAACGGCTGGAAAGCACAGAACCGGACGAGCCGACGGTTCCCGCTGGACAAGTGGATGAAACGCTCGGTGAGATCATCGCCGAAGTGGACGACACTACAGCCGCAGACAACATCCGTGAATCGGTGCAGGAGATCGGGAAAGACAATCTTACCGA
>CAYROZ010000055.1:0-12455 GCA_964426125.1 uncultured Oscillospiraceae bacterium | reverse complement strand
CCCTGCACGTGCAGGTACTCATGATCGCGCTCGAACTTGCCCGAGCAGATGCGCATGAAGGCGATGCGGTCGCGGTGGGCCTTGTTCATGTTGGCCTGAATTTTGAACACAAAGGCGGAGAAGTGGTCCTCCGTCGGCGTGACCAGCTCGTCCGCGGTGGCGCGCGGCAGCGGCTCGGTGGTCAGCTCAAGGAAGTGGCGCAGGAAGTATTCCACGCCGAAATTCGTAAGCGCGGAGCCGAAGAACACGGGGCTGAGCTCCCCGCGGCGCACGGCGTCCAGATCGAAATCATAGCCCGCGCCGTCGAGCAGCTCGATGTCCGCCTGCAGTGTCTGGCGGAATTTCTCGCCGATGAGCGCGTCCAGTCCCGCCACATCGTCCAGCGAGCATTCCGTGGCGCGGATGGCGCGGGAACCGGCGTGCGCTTCGCCAAAGGCGAGCAGCTCCCGGCCCTGCCGGTCGTATACGCCCTTGAAGTCCACGCCGCAGCCAATGGGCCAGTTCATCGGATAGGTGCCGATGCCGAATTCCGTTTCCAGCTGCTCCATCAGCTCATAGGGGCTGCGCGCCTCGCGGTCCATCTTGTTGATGAAGGTGAAGATGGGGATGTGGCGCATGGCGCAGATCTTGAACAGCTTGCGCGTTTGCGGCTCGATGCCCTTGGCCGCGTCGATGACCATCACGGCGCTGTCGGCCGCCATGAGCGTGCGGTAGGTGTCCTCGGAGAAGTCCTGGTGGCCGGGGGTGTCGAGGATGTTGATGCAGTAGCCGTCGTATTCAAACTGCATCACGGAGCTGGTGATGGAAATGCCGCGCTGCTTTTCAAGCTCCATCCAGTCGCTCGTGGCGTGGCGCGCGGAGGCCTTGCCCTTGACGGCGCCGGCCAGCTGTATCGCTCCGCCGTACAGCAGCAGCTTTTCTGTAAGCGTGGTTTTACCGGCGTCCGGGTGGGAGATGATGGCGAAGGTGCGGCGGCGCCGGATCTGTTTTTCAAGTTCAGTCATATAGTATTCACCCATTCAAGTGTTAAGTTTACACAAATAATCATGTTACCATGCCGCAGACGGAAATGCAAATGCTTTCGCGCGGTTTTATTCTCCGGCCGGATGGGTATGCTTTCTGTGAGGTGATAGCGTATGCCCTATGAGGTATTTTCCGACGACACGCCCGCCGGCTTTCGCAGCACGATGAGCGCGAACCGACAGGCGATGGATGTGTTCATCGGCCTTTCCGAGCATGAGCGCCGCGCGCTGATCGAAGGGGCGCGAAACGTGCGCAGCAAGGCGGAGATGAAAAGTTATGTAAACCGAATCGGGGATATCAAGCAGCCCCATGGCCCGGTGCAGTTGTAAAACGGGCGTGCCGCTGGCACGCCCGGTGAAATCCGACCTGCGGTCGGGTGAAATCGCGCCTTTGGCGCGGTTGTGGTGTCCCTGCGGGATGATTGGATTTGGGGCGTGCCGCCTTTACGGCACGCTCTTTTTTAGTCCTCGCCCGGCAGGAAATAGATGCAGCTGTCCCAGCCGCTCGGGGCCGACCAGGTGCAGAAGGGCACAAAGCGCTCGCGGCTGCCGCCGAAGGAGCGCGCGCTTTCGCAGGCCGATTCCGCCTCGTCGGAGCTGGTAGAGTAGACAATGCGATCGAAAAGCTTCCAAAACACGCTCAGGTCCTGGCCATTGGCGGCGGAACCGTCCGCCGAAAGAGCGCTTGACTCGACCTGCACGGATAGCTTCACACCGCTTGCCTGCATGGTCTCCGCGATCTTTCGCGCCAGCTGGCACACGGCGGCCCGGGGATTGGGGTCGGTGCGCAGCGTGGTGGAGTACTGGAATTCAACGCCCTCCGCCGCGACGGGGTGGGCCAGATCGGTCAAAATGATCTCGTCAAAGCCCATGGCGGCGAGCTCCTGCAAAAGCGGGATGATGTACTCGCGCACGGCGTAGTTATAGGGATCGAGCCAGTAGTGGCCGGCTGCATCCTGATAGGGCTGGCCGTCCGCGCCGCGCAGGGCGATGGGCCAGTTGCGCACGGCCATCAGATCGTCCGCACACACGGCCACCTTGGCCGCGGCATACAGCCCCTGCTCGTGCATGGCGGCGAGTGTTTCGCTGAAGTCCGTCATGCCGGAGGTGCCGTAGCTTGCGGCAAGGGTCGTAGCGGAGGCCCAGGCCAATTGACCGGCAGCGGTTTTCATCTCCAGCACGACTGCGTTGCAGCCCTCGCTCACGGCGGCGGATATCCCGGCGGCAAGCTTCGTGGCGTCCATCACGTCGGCAAAGGCGAGCTGGCGCGCTTTCAGCGGCACGAGCTCCTCGCCCACGGGCAGGGCAATGTCGTCAAAGCTGGGGTCGGTGAAAACGATGTTCACCTGCATCCCCGTCACGTCCGGGGTCGGCCGGACGGTCGGCACGGCGGCCGCGACCGTTTCGGTCTGCTCTCCGCCGCCGAATTGCAGGGACACGCCGTTGTCGTCGTAAACGAGAAACTGCTGCAGGCCGTAAAACGCCACGATGGCGAACACCAGCAAAAACGCCAGCAGGAAAAGCAATATCATCAGAGGCGTGCGGAATTTTCGCCGGCCTCTGTATATGTCTCGGGAGCGATAGGGCATCGGTCAGCGCTCAAGCTCGCTGATCTGGCCGATGCGGCGGCTGTGCTTTTCCAAACCGGAAAACGGCGTTTCCAGGAAGATGGTCAAAATGCGGCGGGCCAGCTCAGGGCCGATGGTGCGGCCGCCGAAGCAGATGACGTTCGCGTCGTTGTGCTGGCGGGTCATCTCCGCGGAGTAGCAGTCTGCGGGCAGGGCCGCGCGGATGCCGGGGAATTTGTTCGCCGCGATGGACATGCCGATGCCTGTGCCGCAAACCAGCACGCCCTTTTCGGCCTTGCCGTCAAGCACCTCGCGGCACACGGCGGCGGCGTAGGCGGGGTAGTCCACGCTCTGCGTGTCGTAGCAGCCGAGATCGTTGTATTCGTAGCCTTTTTCCTGCAAAAGTGCCAGCAGCTCCTGCTTCAGGGCAAAGCCGCCGTGGTCCGATGCGATTGCGATCATAGTGATAGCTCCTTTTTTATCCTTGGTTTTATAGTTTGTGAAATTCCGGCTCGTGCCGCCGGAAGGTGGTCACATAGCGAAAGCCCTGCGCGCGCAGCAGCTCATGTCCTTCGGCGATGCACTTGGCGGCATCCGCCGTGCGGTGCGCATCCGAGCCGACGGTAACGATCTCGCCGCCGAGCTCGCGGTACAGGCGCAAAATCTCCGGCGAGGGGAAGGGGCCGCAGCCGTCGCGTATGCCGGAGCAGTTGATCTCGATGCCCTTGCCCTGGGCGATGATGGTGCGCAAAAGCGTTTCGATCCGCTCGCCGTGCTCGCACAGCGTCAGCCCCGTGTCAAAGCCGTTTTGCCACATATAGCGGCGGAGATAGCCGATGTGGGCCATTACGTCGAAGCAGCCGGCATCCGCAATGAGCTGAAGCTTTTCCAGATACAAAAGGCACAGCACGCTGCACTGCTCATAGCTTTCGTAGCGGATGTTGTAGAAGTCGCCATGCTCGGGCGTGATGTGCAGCGAGCCGAGAATGAAGTCAAGCCCCTCCGCCCCGGCAAGCTCTGCTGCCAGCTCCGGATGGAAGATGGTCTCGCCAAGCTCCATGCCAAGGCGTACGTCCAGACCCTCCGGCAGCGAATCCCGGCAGGCGTCATACGCCGCGCATACCCGCTGAGCCACGGTGCCGCAGGGGGGATAAAATTGCAGCGTGTGCCAGTCCACGGTGTCGCAGTGATCCGTGAAGCACAGGATGTTCACACCGGCGGCGTGCTCCGCGCGCGCCATGGCGAGCATGGAATCGGCGCCGTCGATGGAGATATTCGTGTGGCAGTGAAAATCGGTTAGAAAGGCCATGATGACATCCATTTCAGGAAATTGGTCGAGTAGCTGTCCGCCACACGCACGCCGCTGAGCACGGGGTAGAACAGTCCGAACAAAACCAGACTGCCCACGACCACGGCGCAAACAGCGCCCTTCCAGCGGTGGCCGCTGCGGCGCAGATCGTCAAACAAACTGCCGAGCGAGAGCGTGAGGAAAAGGGTGCAGGGGAAGTAGTGGTAGGCAAAGGTCAAACGGCTCACGGGCACCCACGGCAGCAGATTGGCCAGGTATCCGAACAGGATGAAGCCCGCGCGCTTGTCCTTTTCGGCCAGCGCCTTCATGCCCATGGCCACCATGGCCAGCAGACCCAGCCAGCTTAAAAGCGGGTTGTTGAACGCGCCGAAAGCGCTGTGGGTGCCGTCGCCATTGGATTGCAGATAGTACAAAATGGGCCGCGCATCCAAAAGCCACTGATACCAGCGCGAGGCATAGGCGTGCTCCGCCACAAGGCCGGAGTGGTATTTCCACATATAGTTCTGGTTGTCCAGAACGATGCGCAGATAGTCTTTCGTGAAGAACATCTTCAGCCCCGAAAGACCCGCTGCGGTGCCATAGGCATAGTAGCTGAGATAGTAGATGAGCGCCGGGAGGACCACGAAAAACAGCAGACACCACGCCACGTTTTTCCAAAAGGCGGGCCAGAAGTCCCTGCGCGCGCGGATATAGCGGCGGATCCAGTAATACGCCCACAAAAGCGCCAGACCCGCACCGGCGTAGATCCCGGTCCACTTGCTGGCCACGCCAAGGCCGAAGCTCAAACCGCAAAGACCCAGCCACAAAAGCCGCCGCTTGCCTTCCGGCTCGGACAGCCACAGCCACATGAACAGATACATCAGCAAAATGAAAAAGGTGACATAGCTGTCGATGGTGGCCAGACGCGTTTGCGTGAAGTGCATGAAATCGAAGGCGAATATCGTGGTGGCGCTGGCGCAGATGAAGGTGCTGGAAAACAGCTTTTTCAGGAAGATATACAGCGCCGGGACCATCAAAACGCCCACCAGCGTGCCGGAAAAGCGCCAGCCGAACGGCGTCATGCCGAACAGGCGGATGCCGAGCCCGAGGATCAGCTTGCCGAGCGGCGGGTGTGTGATCTCGTACGGCCAGACGGATTCGATGTGCTCATAGGCGGTGCGCGCGTGGTAGATCTCATCGAAGTAGGTGCCGTTTTGGTAGGTGTACAGCTCGGGGACGATGTCCTGCTCGTCCAAAAGCGGGGCGCAGTCGATGGTGACGGTGTCGGCGGGGATGGGGGCGTTGTCGCCGTCGTACAGCGCAAGCTCGCCCAGCGACAGACTGGCATCCGCTGTGAGACGGATGTAGCGCACGCTGTTGTAGCCGACCCAGACGTCGTTCCAGCGGAAAAGCTGGGTGTAGTTTTGGGTCATGCGGTTGGCGCCTTCGTCGTCGGCGGGCAGGTCGATCCAGGTGGAGCCGTCCGTGGAAAGCTCTATGGCATAGCTGCCGGTGGCAAGACCGCAGTAGTAGCGCAGTGTGCCGATCGATTTGACCTCGCCCAGATCGATCGTGACCGAATCGCCCGCGTCAAGCTGTGCAAAGCTCTGCGGCGCTTTGGTGCTGCCGAGACCGAGAAAGGCCACCACGGCATAGACCAGCGTAATGCCCAGCACGCACAGCCGGTCGGTGCGCGTGAAGCGGGAGTCATCCGTCAGCGGTGTTTTCAGCGGCTTTGGCGCGGCGTGACAGGTGAGCCAGTATACAAACCACAGCAGCACAAAGGCTGCGGCGGCAATGAAAAGCAGAATAGCCGGAGCGTTCGTTGTGAATTCCTCCATCCGTGCGGGGATTTGTTAACACCACATTATATACCATATCCGCCGCGCTGGCAAGCCGCGCGCGGGGCAGGAAAATGTTTCGCGGGAATTGATTTATCCGCCCGGCTTTGCTATACTAAGGGGGCTACAAATTTAAGGAAAGGCAGGGAGAGACCATGGCAAAGGGTGGATCTCATCTTCGCCGCGATCCGCAGCCGCCGCGCCGCGCGGAGTCCCGGCCCCGTTCGGATGCGCAGCCGCCGCGCCGTTCACAACCACAAAGCAGCTCGCCGCGCCGCTCGGACACCGCGCGCGATCCGCAGCCGCCGCGCCGCACAAGCGCCGCGCCGCGCGTGACCATCACGCCGCCGCCCGGCGACCGCCCGGCATCCGCCCGCCGCACACCGCAGCCGCCGCGCCGTCCGCCGCGCCGCCGCCGGCACCGGGGCGGGTTCCCGCTTTGGCCGGTGATCACAGTGCTGGTGCTGGTGATCGTATTTTCCCTGTTTATGCTGGGCAAAACCGTTCTCGGCTATACAAGCAACCGCTCGGACTATAAAAACGTTCAGGACGCGGCCATCATCCCGCGCCTGCCGGACATCACACCGGAGCCCGGCGAGGAGGAGTCGACCGGCACCGTCGTCCGCTCGGAGGTCCCGTTTGATGTGGACTGGGATATGCTGCGCCAGACCAACAGCGACATCATCGGCTGGCTGTACTGCCCGGACACGATCATCAACTATCCGGTCGTGCAAACCTCGGATAACGACAAATACCTCACCACCAACTTCAGCGGCAACTACAACGCCGGCGGCGCGCTTTTTGCCGACTACAACAGCGTTGTCGGCATCCGCTCGTCCCATCTTATCATCTATGGCCACAACATGAAGGACAACTCCATGTTCGGCACGCTGAAAAATTACGGCGACGAGGCCTATTTCCACGAGCACCCCGTGTTCTATCTGCTCACGCCCAATCAGGCCTACCGCATCGATCTGCTCGACTGTCTCACCATCGATGCCACGCTGGACAACTACCCCACCTATTTCGGCGAGGGCAACAGTCTGGAAAGCTATGTTGGCCGCATCACATCCGGCGCGTATTGGGTAAACCCCGAGGCCGATTACCAAAACCATCAGCTCGTCACCATGTCCACCTGCACAAGCTCCGACGATCAGCGTTTGATCCTGCAGGGCGTGCTGGTGCCCATCGAGTAAACGCACACAAAATCGCTCCCGTACCGGCCTGGCACGGGAGCGATTTTTTTATTTCTTTCTGAAGATCACAAGCTTGGAAACGATGTAGTTGAGCAGCACTTCCAAAACCGACATGGTGATCTTGGCCACCATGCCCTCCACGCCGAGGATGCTCTGGTTCAGGCCCATGCGCATGAGCAGCGGCACGCCCACCATGGTGAGAAGGCCGGTGAGCAGTCTTGCGCCGAAGAATTCGCCGGCTTCGCGCAGGAGCGTTTTCGGCTTCCATGAGCGGGAGGCGAACACAAACAGCTTGTTTGTGACAAACGCGAAGGTCACTGCGCACACCCATGAAAGCGCGTTCGACGCCGTGACGCCGAGGCCCAGCAGCACAAACAGCGCGTAGCTGCCCCAGCTGACAAGCGTGGTCAGACCGCCGAAAATGAGATATAACAAAATTTCTTTGTATTTGATGATCAGTTCTTTTATTTTTTCCATGCGGGTATTGTACGTCCGTTTCGTTTGTATGTCAAGCAATGGAAAAGGCTGCGGTTTTTTACGCCGCAGCCCTTTTGGTGCATGAGGAACAGGGGATCAGCGCTGGCCCTTGTCGTAGGGCACGCCCTCGGCCTTCGGCGCGCGGGAGTTTTTGGAGGTGAAGGCCAGCACGATCAGCGTGATGAGATAGGGAAGCAGCCGGTAGAAGTTGGCGTTCAGCCCGATCTCCGACAGCCAGTAAACGCCATCGCCATTGATGTCAAGGCTGGAATAGGAGGCGGCGATGCATTTGAACAGACCAAACAAAAGGGCAGCGCCGGCCACATTCAGCGGCTTCCAGTTGCCGAAGATCATAACGGCGAGCGCCAAGAAGCCGAAGCCGGCCACATCGCCCGTGGAGGCACAGTTGGCGGTGGTGAGCGCATAGACAAAGCCGCCCATACCGGCCAGCGCGCCCGAAATGATCACGCCGGTGTAACGCATTTTCACCACGTTGATGCCCAGCGAGTCGGCGGCCTGCGGGTTTTCGCCGCAGGAGCGCAGCCGCAGTCCGAAGCGGGTTTTGTAAAGGATGATGGACAGGATGATGAAAATGAGGATGCAGATGTAGGTGCTCAGATAGACCTTGTGCAGGAAGGTCTCCCCAAGGAAGCCCAGATCGGCGTTTTTATCAAAGCCCAGCATGGATTTTTTGATCATGAACCAGCTCGCGGCATCGCCGGTGGCCATTTGCAGTGTGTTCTGGTTGGCGATGATGCGGATGAGAAACAGCACCAGCGCCGGCGCCATCAGGTTCAACGCAGTGCCGCCGATGGTCTGGTCGGCACGCAGGTTGATGGCGGCGAAGGCCAGAAGCAGCGAGAAGATCGCGCCCAGAAGCGCGGCCACGGCCATGGTCATGAGCATGAAGCCCTGCAGGGCGATCCAGTTGTCCATTTCCTTGGCCACATCGAACCAGCCGAGCTGCTGCACAACGCGCACGAACAAAACGCCGATGAATGCGCCGAAGATCATGATGCCTTCCAGCGCCAGGTTGATGATGCCGCTGCGCTCGGCGAAAATACCGGCCAGCGCCACGATCATCAGCGGAACGGCGTAGGTGAGAGTTTGGCGAACGAGAAAGGACATTAGCTCTGCGCCTCCTTTCCTTCGGTGCTGTCATCCTTGGCGGACGGCTGCGCATCGGAGGTTTTTTTCTTTCGGCCGCCCAGCCACAGCTTGATGACCAGCGAGAAGGCGGACAGATACACGATCACGGAGATGATGACGTCCGTGATGTATTCGTTGTAGCTGGTGAGATTGGTCAGCTGCAGACCGGCGATGTCCAGTATGGACATGAAAATGCCGGTGAAGATCACGGCGATGGGGTTGGACACGGCCAGCAGAGCCACGGGGATGCCGTTAAACCCGGCGGCGGGCAGACTCTGGTAGGTGGACCAGAAGAATTCCGTGTTGCCGGAAAGGTAGTAAAGGGAACCGGCAGCGCCCGAAAGGGCCCCGGCGATGGCCATGGACAAAACGATGTTGCGCTTGTCGTGGATGCCGGCGTAGCGCGCGGCGTGGCGGTTGGCACCGCAGGCCTTCAGCTCATAGCCGAAGGTGGTCTTGGTCAGGAGAATGTAGACCAGAACGGCCAGCACGATGGCGATGAGGATGCCGCCGTTTACCTGCGAGCCGGGGAAGAGCTTATCCAGCCCGAACTTCGGCGTCTGCACGCCGTTGAAGCTGGTTTTGTAGATGTAGCCGGATTTGGTGTTTTCCACCACGTTTTTCAGATTGGATATGTCGAATATCCAGGTGACGACGTTGGCCGCGATCCAGTTGGTCATGATGCAGGCCAGCACTTCGTTGATGTTCAAAAGGGCTTTCAGCAAGCCGGGGATCGCGCCCCAAAGCGCGCCGGCCAGCATACCGCCCAGAAAGGCCAGCAGCCAGATGATCCACGCCGGGATCACTTCGCTCGGGATGGACAGGGCGATGAACAGCGTGGCGGCGGTGCCGGCGAGATACTGGCCCGGAGCGCCGATGTTGAAAAGGCCGGTTTTGAAGGCCACGGCCACGGAAAGACCCGTGAGGATGAGCGGCGTTGCCCGGAAGAGCATATTGCCGAAGTTTGTGGGGTTGAAGCCGAAGGTGAGGTTGCCGGCGGCGCTGCGGCCGGTGCTGAACAGGCCTCCGAAGATCAGGCGAATGCCCTCCCAGGTGGTCTTGCCGGAGATGCTCTTGTTGCAAAGACCCACGATGAGGACCACCAGCGCACCGGCGGCCAGACCGATGAGGATGGACAGCAATGAGGCCAGCACCGAGCGGGTGGCATCGCGCTTCCAGAGTGTGGTCAGTTTGTCTTTCAAGGCGTGTTCCCCTCCTTTGTCTGGCGCTTGGCACCGGCCATGTAAAGGCCGAGCTCTTCAATGCTGACGGTTTTCGGATCCAGCTCGCCCACCAGCTCGCCCTCATACATCACGAGGATGCGGTCGGACAGGTTCATCACTTCGTCCAGTTCCAGCGAGACCAGAAGAACGGCCTTGCCCGCATCGCGCTGGGCCACGAGCTGATTGTGGATGTATTCGATGGCGCCAACGTCCAGTCCGCGCGTCGGCTGCACGGCCACGATGAGGGGGAGATCGCGGTCGATCTCACGGGCCACGATTGCCTTTTGCTGGTTGCCGCCGGACATACTGCGCGCCGCCGTCACGGGGCCTTGTCCGCTGCGGACATCGTATTGCTCAATGAGCTTTTCGGCGTATTCGCGAACGGAATCGAAGCGGATGAAGCCGTGGTTTTGGAACTGGGGCTCAAAGTATTTTTGCAGCACCAGATTTTGTTCCAGTGTGTAGTCAAGAATCAGGCCGTGCTTATGGCGATCCTCGGGAATGTGGCTCATGCCGGTGAGCGAACGGCTGCGGATGGAGGCGGTGGTGATGTCCTTGCCGCAAAGGCTCACGCGGCCGGCAGAGGCTTTTTCAAGGCCGGTCAGCGCATGGACAAATTCCGTTTGGCCGTTGCCATCGATGCCGGCGATGCACACGATCTCTCCGGCGCGGACGGTCAGGGAGACATCGTGAACGGCATCGCCCTTGCGAAGCTTGGAGGGAACGGACATATGCTCGATCTCGAGCACGGCCTCGCCGGGCTTGGCCTCGTCCTTTTCCACAACGAGCTGCACGGGGCGGCCCACCATCATGCGGCTGAGCTCTTCCTTGCTGGTGGAGGCGGTGTCCACGGTGCCGATGTAGCGGCCCTTGCGCAAAACGCTCACGCGGTCGCTCACGGCCATGATCTCGTTGAGCTTGTGGGAGATGAACAGGATGCTCTTGCCCTCGGCGGCCAAGCCGCGCATGATCTGCATCAGCTCTTCGATCTCCTGCGGTGTGAGCACGGCGGTGGGCTCGTCGAAGATCAGGATCTCGTTGTCGCGATAGAGCATTTTCAGGATCTCCACGCGCTGCTGCATACCAACGGTGATGTCCTCCACCTTCGCGTCCAGATCCACCTGCAGACCGTAGCGGTCGGAAAGCTCCTGCACCTTGCGTCGGGCCTCTTTCTTTTGCAGGAAGCCGAGCTTGGTGTCCTCCGCGCCGAGGATGATGTTGTCAAGCACGGAGAAAACGTCCACAAGCTGGAAGTGCTGGTGGACCATGCCGATGTGAAGGGCGGTGGCGTCGTTGGGGTTGTTGATCTTCACGATCTCGCCGTCTTTTTTGATAACACCCTGCTCCGGCTGGTAAAGGCCGAACAGAACGCTCATCAATGTGGACTTGCCGGCGCCGTTTTCGCCCAGAAGGGCGTGGATCTCGCCGCGCTTGAGCTGCAGGCTTATGTCGTCGTTGGCTTTAATGCCGGGAAATTCCTTGGTGATGTGAAGCATTTCGATGACATATTCCGGGGCGGCTGCCATGCTTCCACCTCCTCTATATATGGTTTTTTCGTGCTTTTGCACAGATATATTTAATTATATGGGACGCATGGGAAAATTGCAAGAAACAGAGAAGTAACAGAAATCGTGTTCCTTCCTGGCAAATGCGGGTGTTACGGCTCTTAAAAAGCAAAAAGGAGAGCCGAAGCTCTCCTTTTTGATGCATAGGATATTAGATGTAGTTGATGGTGACGTGCTCGAACTCGACGTCGGCAATGCCGCCTTCGGTGGGAGCCTGGTCGTCGATGACAAGATCGCCGGACTTGATGGCTTCCAGGGAGGCCTCATACTGCTCCACGGAGTAGTTCTCGAGGCTCCAGGTCTCGGTGGGCAGACCAACGGAGTTGTCGTTGGCGCCGAGGCTGGTGGCGACGCCGCCGATCTCTTCCCACTCGCCGTCGTAGAACTTGGCGATGGCCCACTCGGTAGCGGCGCTCAGGCCCTTAAGAGCGGAGGTGACGACATAGTCGGACTCGAAGGACTGGTCAACGTCCACGCCGATGACAGCGCCGTCATTTTCGCCGGCCGCCGCAACGACGGACTGGAACATGGAACCGCCGCAGGCGAACACGACTTCCGTGCCGTTTTCATACCAGCCGGAAACCATGGTCTGCAGCTCGGGGGAAGCGGAGAAGGAAGCGCCATACTGCCAGGAGTAGTTGATCTCAACGTTCACGTCCAGCTCGCGGGCGGCCGCCTCAGCGCCCTGCACGAAGCCGTAGCCGTAACGGCAGCAAGCCGGGTTGGTGCCGCCGCCGCCGCCGCAGAAGCCGAGCTTGGTGAAGCCTTCGGCAACAACAGCGTAGCCGGCCAGATAACCGGACTGCTCTTCCTTGAACGCGATGGGGGCAACGTTGGTGAGGGTGTTGCCGTCGGCATCAGCCAGAGGATAGCCGTCGACAAACACGAACATGGTCTCGGGGAACTCGATGGCGGCGCGGGTCAGGGAAGCCTCCTGCAGGAAGCCGGCGCACACGACCACCTTGGCACCGCCGTCCACGGCGGCCTTCATGGCGTCGTAACGGTCATCGTCGGTAGCCTGGTCGCCGTTGGCGGGCTGATAGTACTTGTAGGTCAGGCCGTTGGCATAGGCATAGGCCTTCACGCCGTTCCAGGTGCCCTGGTTGAAGGACTTGTCCTTCAGCTG
>CAYROZ010000054.1:0-12507 GCA_964426125.1 uncultured Oscillospiraceae bacterium | reverse complement strand
GCACGCTCGACGACAGCTTCATCATCCTTGACGAGGCCCAGAACACCAGCCGCGAGCAGATGAAAATGTTCCTGACGCGCCTTGGCTTCGGCTCGAAGGTTGTCATCACCGGCGACGTGACCCAGATCGACCTGCCGGGGGATAAGCCCTCGGGACTGAAGGAGGCCATGCGCGTGCTCGACGGCGTGCAGGACATTGCCATCTGCCGTCTCACCGGCGCGGACGTGGTGCGCCATGTGCTGGTGCAGCGCATCATCGCGGCCTATGAAAAATACGAAAAGCCCTTCCAGAAGAAGGGGCCGAACGACAAAGCAAAGAAGTGAGTGCTATGGTAAGGATAAAACTTTCTCTGCGCTGTGAAAACGGGCAGAAATGCCCCCTTGGACTGCGGCTGCGCATTCGCCGCGCGGCCAGAGCGGCGCTGGAGGCGGAGAATGTGCAGGGGAAAAGCGAGCTTTCCGTTCTTCTGACGGACGACGACGGCATCCATGCGATCAATCTGGCCCAGCGCGGCGTGGACGCGCCAACGGACGTGCTGTCGTTTCCCATGGGCGACCGCGACCCCGCAACGGGGCGGCTGCTGCTCGGCGACATGGTTTTGAACATGAACCGCGTGCGCGCGCAGGGGCTGGAATACGGCCACGGCGAAAAGCATGAGACAAGCTATCTGACTGTCCATTCCGTTTTGCATCTGCTGGGCTACGACCATGTGGACGAGGGCGAGATGAAGCGGGAAATGCGCGCGAGAGAAAAGATCATAATGGAGAAACTGGAAAAATGATAAAGAAAACTGCCATGATAACCATTGCCGGACGGCCGAACGTCGGCAAATCCACGCTGACGAACACGCTCGTCGGCGAAAAGATCACCATCGTGTCGCCCAAGCCCCAGACCACGCGCAGCCGCATCCTTGCGGTCACGAGCCGCGGCGAGACCCAGTTCGTGTTCATCGACACGCCCGGCTTCCACCGCCCGCGCACCAAGCTTGGCGATTATATGGACAAG
Source organism: uncultured Oscillospiraceae bacterium (assembly GCA_964426125.1). Classification (GTDB taxonomy): domain Bacteria; phylum Bacillota; class Clostridia; order Oscillospirales; family Oscillospiraceae; genus CAJOIG01. Next base: position 11,502 of record CAYROZ010000054.1, on the reverse strand, counting down.
GTGGTCACGACCAGTATCGCGGATGTGGATGCCGTGATGCTCATCGTCGAGCCCATCGCCTCGGTCGGCCCGCAGGAGACGGCGCTCATCGAGCAGTTCAAACGCTCGGATGTGCCGGTGGTGCTGGTGGTGAACAAGATCGACACGGTGGAGGATAAGCGCGCGCTGCTTTCGGTCATTGCGGCCTACAGCGAGGTTTATCCCTTTGAGGAGATCATCCCCATCTCGGCCCAGTCGGGCGACGGGGTGGAGGAACTGCTCAAGGTGCTGAACAAATACGCCGTGGAGGGGCCGGAGCTGTTCCCGGAGGATATGATCACCGACCAGCCGGAAAAGCAGATCTGCGCCGAGATCGTGCGCGAAAAGCTGCTTTTGTCGCTGGATAAGGAGGTACCGCATGGCACGGCGGTCGCTGTGACGCGCTTTTCCGAGCGCGACGACGGCATCATCGATATGGATGTGACCATCTACTGCGAAAAGCAGAGCCACAAGGGCATCATCATCGGCAAAAAGGGTGCGATGCTCAAGCGCGTGGGCGAGCAGGCCCGCCGCGACATTGAGGCCTTCATGGGCACCAAGGTCTTTTTGCAGACCTGGGTGAAGGTGAAGGAAAACTGGCGCGATTCGGAAACGCTGCTGAAAAATTTTGGCTTGACGGACGAGTAATGAAATCCATCCCGCTGCGGCAAACTAGCTTCAGCGGGGTGAAAAATATGAAAAGCGATATTCTCTGGCAGCTTTTTGAAGAAACGGGCGACCCTCTCTGCTGGCTTATGCTCCGGCGCCTGGAGGGGCGCTGAGGCGAGGTACATAATGGCGGAAACATTCAAAGGGCTCGTTCTGCGTGAGGTGCGGTATAAAGAATCCGACCGTATGCTCACGCTTTTAACGGACCGGCACGGCCTTATATCCATCAAGGCGCAGGGCGCGCTTGGCCGCAAAAGCCGCATCGCGGCGGCCACGCAGCTGCTGTGCTTTTCGGAGTTTTCCGTGTCCGAGGCGCGCTATACCGGCGGGCGCTGGCGCATCGATGCGGCCAGTGTGATCGACCAGTTTGAGGGGCTGCGCGAGGATTTTGCCAATTTAGCTCTCGGCGTGTATTTTGCCGAGCTTCTCGCCACGGTATGCGCGGAGGATGTGCCGGACACGGCGGCGCTTTCGCTGGGGCTCAATGCCCTGTATGCGCTCAGCCGCAGATTATATGAGCCGGAGCACATCAAGGCGGTGTTTGAACTGCGGCTGATGGCCTCGGAGGGCTTTGAGCCGGTGCTGGACGGCTGCGGCGTGTGCGGACGGCGGGAGGTCACGGAGCCGATGTTTTCGCCGGTTTCGGGGCTTTTGCATTGCCGGGGCTGCTCCGGCGCGGTGAGCGGCGGCTCGCTGCCGCTCGATGCGGACAGTTTAACGGCCATGCGCCATGCGGTGCACGCGGAGCCGAAGAAGATATACAATTTTGTGATTCTCCCAGAATCGGAGGAGCGGCTGGGACGTGTGGCGGAGCTGTTCTGCGCCCGCCAGCTTGACCGGCTGCTGCCGTCGCTGGATTACTGGAAAAGTGTGAAATAATATGGAACTATACGAAAAATCACTGCAAACGATCGAACTGCCGGCGGTTTTGGAGATGCTGGCGGCCAAATGCGTGTCCGACGGGGCAAAGGAAATGGCGCGCGCGCTGCGCCCGTCCGCCGAAGTGGGACAGGTGCGGCTGCTGCTGGCGGAAACGGCGGACGCGAAAAAAATGATGGAAACGAAGGGAAGCCCCTCGTTTTCCGGGCTGAAGGACGTGCGCTCGTCGCTGGCGCGGGCGGATATGGGCGGTATGCTCAACACGCGCGAGCTTCTGGACATCGCGGGGGTGCTGTTCTCCGCGCGCGCCTGCGCGTCGTATTCTGCGGGGCGCGGCGAATCGGGGCGGCTGCACCAGCTGTTCATGAGCCTTTCGCCAAACCGCTTTCTGGAGGAGAAGATCACCACCTCCATCACCGGCGAAGAGGAGATCGCGGACGCCGCCAGCACCGAGCTTGCGGACATCCGCCGCAAAATGCGCGCGGCCTCGGCCCGCGTGCGCGAAACGCTGCAAAAGATCATCTCCTCGCCGTCCAACTCCAAGGTTTTGCAGGAGGCCATCATCACGCAGCGCTCGGGCCGTTATGTGGTGCCGGTGCGCGCCGAGCGCAAGGGCGACATTCCCGGCCTTGTGCACGATGTGTCCGCCTCGGGCGCAACGCTGTTCATCGAGCCGATGGGTGCCGTGAAGGCCAACAACGAGCTGCGGGAGCTCGCCGCCAAGGAAAAGGCGGAGATCGAGCGCATTTTGATGGAGCTTTCCGCTGACTGCGCGGCCAGCCGCGAGGCTATCGTGCTGGATGTGAGCGTGCTGACACAGCTCGATCTCATCTTCGCGCGCGCGGAGCTTGCCTATCAGATGAATGCGGGCGAGCCGATCCTGACGGAAAACGAGCTGCTGCTGAAAAACGCGCGCCATCCCCTGCTGCCGAAGGAATCGGCCGTGCCCATCTCGGTGGCGCTCGGCGGGGAATATGACACGCTGGTCATCACAGGCCCGAACACCGGCGGCAAGACCGTCACACTGAAAACCCTGGGCCTTTTGTGCGCCATGACGGGCTGCGGCCTTCAGATCCCGGCTGCGGATGGCAGCATGATCCCGGTTTTGAACACCATTCTGGCCGATATCGGCGACGAGCAGTCCATCGAGCAGTCGCTCTCCACCTTTTCAAGCCATATGGTCAACATCGTCAGCATTCTCGAGCGCTGCCAGCCGGGCACGCTGGTGCTGTTTGACGAGCTGGGCGCGGGCACCGATCCCGCCGAGGGCGCGGCGCTGGCGATGTCCATTATTGAATACACGCGCTCGCGCGGCGCGCTGACTGCCGCCACCACGCATTACGCGGAGCTGAAGGTCTATGCTACGAACACCACCGGCGTGATGAACGCCTCGTGCGAGTTCGATCTGGAAACGCTGCGGCCAACGTATAAGCTGCTGGTGGGCATTCCGGGCAAGTCCAACGCCTTTGCCATATCCAGCCGTCTCGGCGTGCCGGACGAGATCATCGAGGACGCGAAAAAGCGTCTGAGCGCGGAGACGACCGATTTTGAAAAAACCATCGAGCGTCTCGAGGCACAGCGCATGGCCATGGAGCGTGAAACGCAGGCCCGCCGCGAGGCCAAGGCCCAGGCGGAGGAGGATGCACGGCAGGCGGAGCGGATGCGCCGGGAGCTGGAGGTGCGCCTTGAAAAGGCGGAGCAAAAGGCCCGCCGGGAGGCTGAGCGCATCATCCAGCAGGCGCGCGACGCGGCGGATGAGGCCTTCCGCGAGATCGACCGCGAAAAGGCCGCGGCGAACGAGGAGACGGACGTGCAGCGCATCAACGCCGCCCGCACCGAGCTGCGCCGCAAGCTGAACGAAAGCGAGGCCAGGCTGCGTTCGCGGCCCCAGCCCATGCCGCCCAAACCAAAGCCCAGCCGCGCCATCCAGCGCGGCGACACGGTCGAGCTCGGCTCCAACGGCATCCGCGCCGAGGTCATCGAGGTCAAGGCGGACGGAACGCTGTATCTGCAGGCCGGCATCATGAAGGTCACGGCCTCGCCGGACGATGTGACGCTGGTGGAAAACGCCAAGCCCAAAAAGGCGGTGGCCGCTGCGGCCACGGCGGCGCTGCACAGTGCGGCGGTCTCGGCGGAGCTGGATATCCGCGGCTTTATGTCCGACGAGGCGGAGCTGGCCGTGGAGCGCTATCTCGACAGCGCCTATGCCGGACGGATGAAAACCGTGACCATCATCCACGGAAAGGGCACCGGCGCCCTGCGGGCCGCTGTGCATCAGTGCTTGAAGAAAAACCGCCTGGTGAAAAGCTATCGCCTGGGCCGCTATGGCGAGGGAGAGACCGGCGTGACCGTGGTGGAACTGAAATAAAAGCGTCGGCTTTTGCCGCGCGGCATCTGTGCATATTAACAAAATATTAAAAATTATTGCCAACTCGGAAGATATTTGATAGAATAGGGTATACTATAAAAACACCTTAATGGGGGAGCGGGAAAAATGGTTATTCGAGAAGTCACGATCAACAATCAAGTCGGACTGCACGCCAGACCCGCGACTTTCTTCATTCAGAAGGCTAACGAGTTCAAATGCAGCGTCTGGATCGAAAAGGATGAGCGCCGTGTCAATGCCAAGAGCCTGTTGGGCGTGTTGTCGCTCGGCATTGTGAAGGGAACGACCGTCAACATCATTGCCGACGGCTCGGATGAGGAAGAAGCGGTCGATATGCTCTCGGAGCTGATCGACTCCGGCTTCGCGGAATAATTCAAAAAAGCGATACAGAAAGGGCGTGTTTAGGCACGCCCTTGAGACTATCAAAGAAGCGGATATTTGGAGCGAAGCCCGAACGGGCGGGCCGCCCGCCGGGGGCGGGCGTAAATCCGTGGGGCCCTGCGCCCCAAGGATTATGCCGGCCGAATTCACTTCGGCCGTGCAGATCAAATTCAGCTTGAAAAAAGTCCAAAGGACTTTTTTGACAAGCGAAAGGGCGTGTTTAGGCACGCCCTTTTCCTGTATGTGCGGGTGGGAAAGACATGGACAAGATCGCCGAGCTTCGGCAAAAATCGAATAAGCTGCCGCTGCTGCCGGGCGTTTACATCATGAAAAACGCCGCCGGTGAGGTGATCTATGTCGGCAAGGCCAAGGCGCTGAAAAACCGCGTTTCGAGCTATTTTTCCGGCGAGCACCTGCCGAAGGTCGCGGCCATGGTGAGCCATGTGAACGACTTCGATGTGATCGTGGCGGCCAGCGAATTTGAGGCGCTGGTTTTGGAAAACAGCCTCATAAAGCGCCACCAGCCGCACTATAACATTCTGCTGCGCGACGATAAAAGCTATCCCTTTCTGCGCCTGGATGAGCGGGAGGAATACCCGCGCTTTGAGCTTGTAAACCGTGCGGCGGACGACGGCGCGCGCTATTTCGGGCCCTTCGGCGGCCGCTATGTCAGCCGCAGCATTTTGGAAACGATGCACCGCGCGATGAAAATGCCAGGCTGCTCGCGCCGCTTTCCGCGCGACATCGGCAAGGATCGCCCGTGCCTGAACTACCAGATGAAAGCTTGTGCCGGGTGGTGCACGGGCACGCCGGACAGCGAGGCCTATCGGGAGAACATCCGCCAGATGGTGCGTATGCTCGATGGCGACGCCAAGGCCCTCATCGATGAGCTTGAGGGCGAGATGCTGCGCGCGTCGGATGAGCTGCGTTTTGAGCAGGCGGCCGAGCTGCGCGACCGGGTCGCTGCACTGCGGGAGCTGTCAAACCGCCAGCACGTCATCAAATCCGCGCGCACGGACACCGATGCCGTCGGCTTTTTCCGCGGCGCCAAAACGGCGTTTGTCGTTTTGCATTATACGGGCGGCGATCTGACGGACAAGGATCTGGAACTCATGCCGGAGCCGCTGGAGGACGACGCGGCGGCGGTGGGGGCGCTTTTGAGTCAATATTACGCGGTGCGCGGGCTGTGGCCGCGGGAGATTTTGCTGCCGTTTGAACCGGAGGATAAGGACGCGCTCGAGCAGTTTCTGACCGAGGCGGCGCGGCGGCGTGTGACGCTGTCTGTGCCGCAAAGGGGCGACCGGCGGCTGTTTTTGGAAGCGGCGATGCGAAACGCAAGGGAGGAGAGTCTGCGCGCGGCCACCCAGGCCGAACGCCGCAGCAAAACGCTTGAGTGGCTGCAAAAAATGCTGGATATGCCCGCGCTTCCCAGGCGCATCGAGTCATTCGATATCTCCAACACCGGCAACACCGGCATCGTGGCGTCCATGGTGGTGTTTGAAGGCGGACGACCGCTCAAACGCGCCTACCGCAAGTTCCGCATGAAGGCCGTTACCACGCAGGACGACTACGGCAGTATGTTCGAGGCGGTGTCGCGCCGCTTTGGCCGCTGGCAGGACGGGGACGAAAAATTCCTGCCGCTGCCGGATCTGCTGCTCATCGACGGCGGCGAGGGCCAGGTGGGCGCAGCGCAGGAGGCCATGGAGCAATTCGGTCTTTCGCTGCCGATCTTCGGCATGGTCAAGGACGACCGCCATCGCACCCGCGCGCTCGTCACACGCGATGGGCGCGAGATCGGCATTCAGGCCAATCCCGCCGTGTTTGCCCTTGTGGGCAACATCCAGGAGGAAACGCACCGTTTTGCCATCGAGTACCATCGCTCGCTGCGCGATGGGCGCATCGGCTCGCAGCTCGATTCCATCGAGGGCGTGGGCCCCAAACGCCGCGCGGCGCTTTTGAAGGAGTTTAAGACCATAAAAGCCATTCGTTCGGCGGATGTGCAGCAGCTTTCCGCCGTTGTGCCGAAAAACACCGCCGAGGCGGTCTGGCGCCATTTCCATAAGGAGGAAGAAAAATGAGAGTCATCACCGGAACGGCCCGCGGCCGCAAGCTCAATGAGCCGAAGGATATGTCCGTTCGCCCCACGACCGATATGGTCAAGGAGGCTGTGTTCTCCATCGTGCAGTTCGATGTGCCGGGACGGCGCGTGCTCGATCTGTTCGCCGGCACGGGCCAGCTTGGCATCGAGGCGCTCAGTCGCGGCGCGCGCGAGTGCGTGTTTGTGGATAATGCGCCGCAGTCGATCGCGCTGGTGCGCAAAAATCTGGCGGTCTGCGGCTTTGAAGCCGAGGTTGTGCGCGCCGATGCGCGAAGCTATCTGGCCCGCTGCGGCAAGTTCGATCTGGTGTTCATCGACCCGCCGTATCAGGCCGGACTGTACGACGATGTGCTTGCCGCCGTTTTTCAGTTTGACATATTAAATGAAGGTGGTATAATATTGGTCGAGAGTATGCGCGGGACCCCGCTGCCGGAGGCAGCCGCACCCTATGTGCGCGGCCGGCAGTACAACTACGGCAAGGTCTCACTCACAGCATACAGCAGGGGAACAACATGAAAACAGCGCTTTATCCCGGCAGCTTCGATCCCATCACGCTGGGCCATCTGAACATCGTTCGCCGCGCGGCGGCCGTGTTTGACAAGGTGGTCGTGTGCGTGATGAAGAACTCGGAAAAGAACCCCATGTTCACCATCGAGGAGCGTATGGAGCTGGCGCGAAAGGTAACGGCCCGCTTTTCCAATGTGGAGGTAGCCACAACGGATATGCTGCTGGCGGAATACGCCAAGCAGTACGAGGGCGCCGTGATCGTGAAGGGCCTGCGCGCCCTTTCGGACTTTGACTACGAATTCCAAATCGCTCTTATCAATAAAAAAATGAATCCGCAGCTTGAAACCGTGTTTCTCACGGCCAGCGAGAAGTACACCTATCTCAGTTCCACGGTCGTTAAGGAAATGGCGCGGTATGGCGCGGATCTGTCCGATTTTGTGCCGATCGAGATCATCGGCGATGTCATCGGCAGAACAAACAGCTTGAGGAGGCAGAAGACACCATGAACGAAAACGAAGGGATCCTTGAACTGATCGAAATGCTTTATAACATGATCTCCGAGGCTTGGGGCGTCCCTCTCGGGAACGACAAGTGTCTGGTCGATCGCGATAAGGCGCTCGATCTCATCGAGGAGATCAAAGCCCGCCTGCCGTCGGAAATGGCGGAGGCCAAGCGCCTGATGAGTGCGCGCGACGAATTCATCTCCAACGCCAAGCGCGAGGCCGAGTCCGTGCGCAAGATGGCGGAGGAGCGCAGCCGCCAGCTCGTGGACGAGCAGGAGATCGTGCGTCTGGCCAAGGCCAAGGCGGAATCCATGATCGCGGACACCGAGGCCAAAACCCGCGAACTGCGCCGCGTGGCGAACGAATATGTGGACGAGGCGCTCAAAAGCGCCGAAGCATCGGTGGCCACCGCGCTGGAGGAAGTCCGCTCCAGCCGTGCGCGCTTCCGCAACGCCGCCACCAGCTACAACGCCTCGCTTCAGCAGCAGGTGCAGCGCCAGATGGAGCAGCAGCCCCTGCAGCAGGAGGAAGCGGAGACCGAAGCGGACGAGCGGTAAACAAACACTCTGTAAGAAAAACGATGCCGGGTCACGAGACCCGGCATCGTTTTTCTGTTATCCAAACGCCTTACAGTTCGGCGACCTTGCGGCCGACGAGGTAGCCGAAGGTCAGGCAGGTGCCATGCGACGCGCCCGCGATGGTCACGGGGTAGTCCTGCAAAATGCGGCCGCCCATGTTGTTGCCGATGGCATAAAGACCCTCGATGGGCGTCATGTCCTCGTTCACGCATTGCAGCGTGTCCGGGTCGATGCTCAGTCCGCCAAGGCATACCAGCATACTGCCGGCGGAGATGCGGCTTGCGTAAAACGGCGCTTTTTCGATGGGGAACAGACGCCGCGCATCCTTGCCGAAGTCTTCGTCCACGCCCTTTGCGGCCAGCTCGTTATAGCGCTTCACGGCGGCGATCATGTTGTCCTGCGCGGCTTTGTCCGAATAGAGCTTTGCGGCCAGCTCCTCGATGGTGTCGGCGGTGGTGCAGCTGCGCGTCACGGCCTCGCGGCTGGTGATGGCGGAGCGGCCGATGGTCATCACGGCGCCCGCCAGATTCGGCACATCCTCCGCCGGAAGAACGTGGTTGACGGAGCCGTGGGAGCAGGGCATGAGCTCGACCTGCTCGGGGTAGTTGTCGTCAAAGATGCTCAAGCCGTAGCTGTCCTTCTGGCGGTAAAGCTGGCTGGATAGCTGCTGCCCGGCCACGTCCTCGTTGCAGAAGCGCTGGCCCTCGGTGTTCAAAAGCAGATAGGGGTCAACGCCCAGCGCGCCGCCGAGCGTGTGGGTCATGGGCGCGTGCGGGCCGTCTTCGATCTTGGCGCCGACCCATGATCCCATGCACTGGCCCTCGCCGATGTTCGTCACAGCGCCCTTGGCATCGGAGGAGGTGAACATGGTCGGCCAGGTGCGGCCGCCGCAGAAGTGCTTCACCAGCGCTTCGTTCGAGCCATAATCACCGGCGGCCATGATGACGCCCTTGTTTGCAAGGACCTTGAAGTATTTGTCCTCCATGTCCTGCACGATCACGCCCTCCACGCGGCCGGTGGGATCCGGGCGCACGAGCTGCTTTGCCCAGGTGGAAAAGCGGAACACCACGCCGAGGTCGAGGCATTTCTGGTAGTTCAGGGCCAGAATGTCGCCCTGGTCGGGGATGAAGGTGAGCGTGGCGGCGGGGTAGGTGGGGCTGAATTCCCGGGCGGAGTCGTAGGCCTCGGGCTTCGGCCAGTGTACCGTGCAGATGGTGATTTTGGAGCGGTCGTACTCCTTGGCGTACATATCGATCACGTCCACATTGCCGTCCGCCGGTTCCAGCAGCCAGTCAAAGGCCTCGCCGGATTTGTCGCGCCAGTAGTTCCAAAGACGCTGATCGGGCCGGTAGCCCATTTCCTTCATCAGATCGCCCACGGCGGCGCTGCCGTCGAAATCCATGCCGCGCTCTTTTTGCAATGTGCTGCCGCAGATGCCGTACTGGCCGGAGCGATAGTTGTAGCTGGTGGATTTTTCGATCACGATCACGGACGCACCGGCCTCGGCGGCGCTGCGTGCCGCGCACAGACCGGCCAGACCGCAGCCCACGATGACCACATCCGCCGCGTAGGTTTTCGTGATGTCCGCATCGGAAATGGGGTCGGGCGCTGTGAACAGATCGGGCAGATCGGGCAATATCTGCTCGCCGGAGCCGCCGCTCGGCCCGCCGGACGAGCCGTTTTGCGCGGCCACGCTGGCACTGGTAACGGCGTCGGTCTCGGCGGCGAATACGCCGGCGCCCAAAACTCCGGCGGCCGCAGCGGTGACGGTCACACCGGCCGCACCCTTGAGAAAGTCTCTTCGGCTGATCTTGCGCATATCGATTCTCCTTTTGAATTTGTTTGTTTAAATAATAACACCCGGCTGGCCCGCACGCAACAAAAATTATACAGAAATGGCAGACAAGCATAGCGCCTGTCTGCCATTTTGCGTCATTCGCGTATTTCGTTTGTGTCGCGGCCCATCATGTGCATATACTCGTCGTAGCTGCACTGCCGGTCGATGCAGCCATCGTCCGTCAGCTCGATGATGCGGTTGGCAACCGTTTGCGTGAGCTGGTGGTCGTGGCTGTAGAAAAGCATGTTGTAGGGGAAAGCTGCCATGCCGTTGTTCAGCGCGGCGATGGCCTCGAGGTCGAGATGGTTCGTCGGCTGGTCGAACATATACACATTCGCTCCCGAGAGCATCATCTTCGAGATCATGCAGCGCACCTTTTCGCCGCCGGACAGCACGGAGACCTGCTTGTAAACCTCGTCGCCGGAGAAAAGCATCCGGCCCAAAAACGTGCGCAGGTAGCTTTCGCGCTTGTCCTCGGAAAACTGGCGCATCCAGTCCATGATGTCAAGCTCGCATCCGTCGAAAAAGGCGGAGTTATCCTTGGGGAAGTATGCCTGTGTAGTGGAAACGCCCCACTTGATCTCGCCCTCGTCCGGTTCAAGCTCGCCGGCGAGCAGCTTAAACAGGCAGGTGATGGCGTTTTCGTTCGCGCCGATCACGGCGATCTTGTCGTCCTTGCCCATGATGAACGAGAGGTTGTTGATCAGCTTCACGCCATCGACGGTTTTGGAAACGTTCGTGACGAACAGCCGGTCCTTGCCCGGTTCGCGCTCGGCCTTGAAGCCGACCCACGGATACCGGCGGGAGGAGGCGGGCATTTCCTCCACCGTGATCTTGTCCAGCAGCTTGCGGCGGCTCGTGGCCTGTCGGGATTTGGAGGCGTTCGCCGCAAAGCGCGCGATGAAGGTTTGCAGCTCCTGGATTTTCTGCTCGGCCTTTTTGTTCTGGTCACGGATGAGCTTTTGCATCAGCTGGCTGGATTCGTACCAGAAGTCGTAGTTGCCGACGTACATTTTGATCTTGCCGTAGTCGATGTCCACAATGTGGGTGCAGATGTTATTGAGGAAATAGCGGTCATGGCTCACCACCAGCACCGTGCCCTCATAGTCCATGAGGAAATCCTCCAGCCATACCACCGAGGCCAGGTCCAGGTTGTTGGTGGGCTCGTCCAGCAAAATCACGTCCGGGTGGCCGAACAGGGCCTGGGCCAGCAGCACCTTCACCTTCAGCCGGGGGTCGATCTCGCTCATCAGACTCTGATGGAGATTCACGTCCACCCCCAGCCCCTGGAGGATGCGGCCCGCGTCGCTCTCGGCCTCCCAGCCGCCCAGCTCCGCGAATTCCTCCTCCAGCTCCGCGGCCCGGATGCCGTCCTCATCGGTGAAGTCCTCCTTGTCATAGATGGCGTCCTTCTCCTTGCCGCAGTCGTAAAGCCGCTGGTTGCCCATGATCACCGTGTCCAGCACCGGGTAATCATCGTACAGGCTCTGGTTCTGCTTCAGCACCGACATCCGCTTTTTGGGCGCCAGGATCACGCTGCCGGAGCTGGGCTCCAGCTCGCCAGAGAGGATCTTGATAAAGGTGGACTTGCCGGCTCCGTTGGCGCCGATGATGCCGTAGCAGTTGCCGGGGGTGAACTTCAGGTC
>CAYROZ010000053.1:0-12542 GCA_964426125.1 uncultured Oscillospiraceae bacterium | reverse complement strand
AGAGCTTTAACCTTTTGCAGCAGAAGAGCGTTTTGAAAAACGTCTGCTTCCCGATGGAGATATCGGGCGTGGACAAACAGGCCGCCCGCGAAAGAGCCTATGAGCTTTTGGAGCTGGTGGGTCTGCGGGACAAGGCGGCAGCCTTCCCCTCCCAGCTTTCCGGCGGCCAGAAGCAGCGCGTGGCCATCGCCCGCGCCCTCGCCACGAATCCGAAATACCTCCTGTGCGACGAGGCCACCAGCGCCCTTGACCCGAACACCACGCGCTCGATTTTGGAGCTTCTGCGCCAGATCAACCGCGACATGGGCGTTACCATCATCGTCATCACCCACGAGATGAAGGTCATCGACCAGATCTGCGACCGCGTGGCCGTGATCGACCACAGCCGCATCGCGGAAACCGGCCGCGTGCGCGAGGTTTTCGCCAATCCCCAGTCCGACATCGCGCGCGAGCTGATTTTGCCCAAGGACTACAACGCGCTCGACAGCCACGGCGGCGTGAAGCTGCGTCTGACTTTCAACGGCGAGAGAGCCGACCAGCCCATCATCTCCCAGCTCGTGCTGGACACGCAGGTGCCCGTGAGCATTCTGTTCGCCGACTCGCGCGAATACGCCGGCGCGATCTATGGCCAGACGCTGCTGGAGCTGCCGGAGGACGGCCCGGCACTGGAAAAGGTGACCGCCTGGCTGGAAAACCGGAAGATCAACTTCCGAAAGGAGGCGTGAGACAATGCTTTCTGAAATGTTTTATAAGCTGTGGGACAACGGCCTGATCCAGATCGGCATCTGGGAAACGGTGTACATGACGGCCATCTCCGCCGCAGTTTCCTATCTGATCGGTCTGCCGCTGGGCGTGATTTTGTGCGTGACGGACAAGGGCGGCCTGCATCCCATCGGCTGGCTGAACAAGGTCCTCGGCTTTGTCGTCAACTTCTTCCGCTCCATCCCGTTCATCGTGCTCATGGTGGCCATGCTGCCGGTGGCCAAGCTCATCGTGGGCACCAGCATCGGCAACAAAGCCATGGTCGTCATGCTCATCATCGCCGCCGCGCCGTACATCGGCCGCATGGTGGAATCGTCCATCAAAGAAGTCGACTCCGGCGTGATCGAGGCGGCGCAGTCCATGGGCGCGACCAACATGCAGATCATCTGGAAGGTGCTTCTGCCGGAGGCCAAGCCCTCGCTCATCGTCGGCGCGGTCATCTCCACCGTCACCATCCTGGGCTACTCGGCCATGAGCAGCACCATCGGCGGCACGGGTCTGGGCCAGATCGCCATCATCTACGGCCACCAGCGCTCCAACGACGACATCACCTGGATCTGCGTTTTGCTCATGGTGGTCATCGTGCAGATCATCCAGGAGCTCGGCGGCTTCATCGCCCGCAAATGCGACAAGCGTCTGCATTAACATAGATCGAACAAAACAAACAAATAAAATTTATTTTTGAACAACACGAAAGGAGATCCCACCATGAAGAAGTTCCTCGCCATCGCCCTTGCCGCGCTGCTCGTGCTGGCCGTTTTCGCCGGCTGCAGCTCCAAGACCGAACAGCCCGCTGTGGAAGAAACCAAGACCGAGACCGCCGAACCCGCCGCCGAGGAGACCACCGAAGCCGCGGCCGAGCCCGCTGAGCTCAAGCCCATTGTGGTCGGCGCCAGCTCCACCCCCCACGCCGAGATCCTTGAGCAGGTCAAGGAAGCCCTGGCCGCCGAGGGATGGGAGCTCGAGATCGTTATCTACGACGACTACGTCCTGCCCAACGAAGCGCTGGCGGACGGCACTCTCGACGCCAACTACTTCCAGCACACCCCCTATCTCAACAGCTACAACGCCTCCAACGGCACCGACCTTGTTTCCGCCGCGCTCGTGCACTATGAGCCCTTCGGCATCTACGCCAACGGCGTGGCCGATCTGACCGAGCTGGCCGACGGCGCCACCATCCTCATCCCCGCCGACGACTCCAACGAGACCCGCGCCCTGTTCCTGCTGCAGCAGGAGGGTCTGATCACCCTGCCCGAGGACGCCTCGGCCGAGACCGGCGTGACCACGCTGGACATCGTGGATAACGGCGGCTACGACATCATTGCCGTGCAGGCCGACACCGTGCCCGCCCAGCTTGAAAACGCCAACGAGGGCACCATCGCCGTCATCAACGGCAACTACGCCCTGCAGGCGGGTCTGCACAGCGAGGACGCGCTGGCGCTCGAGGATGCCTCCGGCGACGCCGCCCAGACCTATGCCAACATCATCGCCTGCCGCGCCGGCGAGGAATCCAGCGACGAGATCTCCGCGCTGGTCAGCGCCCTGCAGACCGACGCCGTGAAGGATTACATCGCCGAAACCTATAACGGCGCTGTGGTCGCCATCTTCTAAGACCAGACAACAAAAAAGACAGGCCCTGCGGGGCCTGTCTTTTTTGTTTGCATTTGTTTACTCGGCGCTCTTGGGACGATAGGGTTCGCAGGGCTTGGACTCGAAGGGGTTGACCTCCTCGCCGGCCTCGACCTTTTTGAACCACTCGAAGGGCTTGGTGCGGAAGCCTTCCCAGCTTTCGCGCGTGGGCGGCTGCTGCATCCAGTCGTGGCAGTAACGCCAGTCGTTGGTCTGGCTGATGTACTTCTCGTCCTGCTGGCCGGAGTTGACGTCGCCCATCTCGCCGGCGGCGATGCGCAGCAGAGAGCCGTACTGCTCGGAAACGGTGTGCAGCTTCAGATCCTCCACCAGCAGCTTCTTCAGCGGGCGCTTGGCAAGGTTGGACATGATGGTGCGGTTTTCATAGGGCATACGCTTCCACATGCGGGCGATCTCCCACGCGCGGTCCAGCACGGTGCCCTTGGGCACGACTTCGCTGACCATGCCCCAGTCGAGCATCTGCTGCGCCGTCCACTGGCGGGCGGTCATCATGTAGTAGTTGCCGCGCTTGGTGCCGAAATAGTGCTGCGCCATAAGGCCCATGCCGTCGCCGGGAACCAGGCCGCCGTGGGCGTGGGGGACTTCCATCCAGGTGTCATCGGAGCAGATGGTCAAATCGCACAGCATGGCGGAATCCCAGTGGAAGCCGGGGCCGGGGATGGCGCCGATGGTGGGCACATCCAGATCGAAGATCATGTTCTTGATGAGGTTGGTGTCGTCAAAGTACTGGTGCTGGAAGCGCTGCGTGGGCAGTTCGGAATAGGTCTCCCAGCCGTTGGGGTCGGACTCGGTCATCCAGTTGTCGCCGATGTGGGTGTAGATGATGATCTCGTTTTTCCAGTCCATGGAGATCATGCGCGTAAGCTGGCTCATGGCGCGGTGGCTCATGCCGCTGTGGTGCATGGGAAGATTCTTCGTCTTCCACGTCACCTGAAGAATGCCGTCCTCGCGGTAAAGATCGGCAAAATCCTTAAACCATTCCTTGTACTCGTCCAGTTCCGGAAGCTTGACGTAATCGGCCATAGGCTGTCCCATGCTGATTCCTCCTTATATTTTAAATTCAGGTTTTCTCAAAGATATCCCAGCTTCAGCGCCTCGGCACGAAGCTCCGCGCGGAAGTCGGGGTGGGCGATGGCGATGAGCGCCTCGGCCCGCTGGCGCACGGTGCGTCCGCGCAGATAGGCCACGCCGTATTCCGTCACGATGATATCGGCGATGGTGCGCGGGATGGTGACCACCGCGCCCGGCGTGAGCGTGGACTTGATGCGCGAAAGCGTGCCCTTTTTCGCCGTGGACGAGATCGCAATGATGCCGCGGCCGCCCTTGGACTGGCTGGCGCCATAGGCAAAATCCCATGCGCCCGCCGTGCCGCTCCACTGCACGGGGCCAATGCTCTCCGAGCAGATCTGGCCCGTAAGATCGATCTCCAGCGCCGTGTTCACGGACACCATGTTGTCGATGCGCGAGATGACCATGGGGTCGTTCGTGTAGTTCGCGGGGCGGAACTGAACGTGCGGATCGTTTTCGTAGATGCGGTACGCGCGCTCATCGCCCAGCGTGAAGGTGCCGATGTGCAGCCCCGTGTCGATGTTTTTGCGCGCACCGGTGATCACACCGGCCTCGATCAGATCGGCGCAGGCGGAGGTGAACATCTCCGTGTGCAGGCCGAGATCGTGCTTGTCGAACAAAAAGCCCGCCACGGTGTCCGGCATTCCGCCGATGCCCATCTGGATGCAGTCGCCGTCATGAATATGTTCGGCCACATAGGCGGCGATGGCCTTGTCCGTTTCACCGGGGACGCTGCGCTGGATATACACCGGCGGCGTGTCCACCTCGTACAGCGCCGTCACATCGCGCAGATTCACCTTGATGCAGCCGTGAAAGCGCGGAACGCGGGCGTTGACCTCCAGAATGACGGTTTCCGCCTGCTCCAGATTTTCCTGCTCCCACATATTCGAGCCGGAGAGCATGAAATCGCCGTTTTCGTCCATGGCGGTCACCTGGCCGACGAACACGCCCGTGTGGCGCGACTGCTGCACGACCTTCATGTAATCGTGCAGATTCGTGGGCACATGGGTCACGTTTCCAAGGCGGAAGCCCTCGCGCTGGCCGGCATCGAAGAAATGGCCGATGGTGTCAAGCTTTCCGCGCAGACCGGGCAGCGTTTGATAAGAATAGGGCTTTTGCTTGCCCGTGACGATCTCCACGCCATTCATGGCGGGCGCATGGTCGCCCAGCGCAGTCAAAAACACCTGCGGCTCGCACAAATTGCCGCCAACACTGATACAATCACCGTCGTGGATGAGGTCAAAGGCCTCCTCGGGGCGGATGGTCTTTTCGCGGTACATACTTTCCCACTGCATGACAAAGCCCTCCCAGTATTATTGATAACATTTTATCAACCCCGCAGCGCTCTATCAATTCAAATACACGATATAAACTGTTCAATTTTATTGAACAATGTGTTATACTTTGTTTAGCTAGACCCTTTATTTATCAAGGAGGTCGGAGGGCATGGATCTTCTGAAGCTTCAATATTTTCTCTGCGTGGCCAACAGCGAGAGCATGGAGGAGGCCGCCGATGTTCTGAATGTGTCGCAGTCCACGCTGTCGATGGCCATCAAAAAGCTGGAGGAGGATCTGGGCGTGGCCCTGTTTCGCCGCAGCGGACGGCGCAAGGAGCTGACCGACGCGGGCCAGGCCCTGCAAACGGAGGCCGCCGCGCTGCTGGTGCACGCGGAGAACATCCGCCAGCAGATGCGCCAGTTTCAGGCCGGGCCCGTGAGCCTTCTGACCATCGCCACCGAGGCCCCGGACTTCACAGCGGCGGCCGCCGTGCTGTACCGCGCACAGGATGCGGCGTTCAAAACCGTGCAGAATCTGCCGCAGCGAAACGCCGTGAAGCCGCTTTTGCAGTCCGGCCGCGCCGATTTCGCCCTCACGCTGTTTGACGACAGCGATTCCGAGCTGACAAGCGAGCTTTTGTTTTCCGAACCGCTGCTGCTGCTTGTGCACGGAGACCATCCGCTCGCGGGCTGCGAGTGCATCGACTTTCGCCAGATCCAGCAGGAAACGCTGGTGTCGCTGCCGGAGGGCTACGCGTTTCGCTATCTGTGCGAGTATTTCTTCACGATGAACGGCGCGCGCGTGCGCCGCGTGCATGAGCTGCGCGACCCGGAAATAACGCCCCGCGCTGTGGCGGACGGCTTCGGCGTGGGCTTTTATCCGCGCTCGCTGTGCGCTCGCGACCGGCCCAAAAACGTCAATGCCGTGCGCGTGAACGGCAACTTCTTTCAGCGGCAGCTGTATCTCACGCGCGTGAAGGACCGCCGTCTGCCGGCGGAAACGGAGGATTTCTTCCACTTCCTGCGCGCCCTGGGGCAATACTTCGCCCGCCACGGCCACTACCCCGCCACCGCATCCCAGCTTTCACAGATGGCGCCATGAGCCGCGCCGATGCGGCGGCACCCTTTTCCTTACAGCAAAACCCCCGGACGCAGAATTTGCGCATCCGGGGGTTTGTTTTGTTTTCGTTTTATGCAGCCTTCCGCCGGTCCGCCTTTGCCGCGCGGATGGCATTGAGCACCGCCAGCACCATCACGCCCACATCGGCGAAGATGGCCGCCCACATATCCGCCGCACCCGCGGCCACCAGCGCAAGACAGCCCAGCTTCACGACCAGCGCGAACACGATGTTTTCGCGCACGATGCGGATGCACTTGCGCGCCAGACGGATGGCCTGCGCGATACGGCGCGGGTCGTCGTCCATCAAAACCACGTCCGCCGCCTCGATGGCGGCATCGGAGCCGAGCGCACCCATGGCAATGCCCACATCCGCCCGGGCCAGCACCGGCGCATCGTTGATGCCGTCGCCCACAAAGGCCAGCCGCGCGCCCTTCGGCTGGGCCGCCAGCAGGGTCTCCACCTGCGCGACCTTATCCGCCGGAAGCAGCTCGCTGTGTACCTCGTCCACGCCAAGCTGCGCCGCCACGGCCTCGGCGGTCTCGCGCCGGTCGCCCGTGAGCATCACGGCTTTCTTCACGCCGCAGCGCCGCAGGGCGGCAATGGCCTCCGCCGCGCCCGTCTTCGGCTGGTCGGCAATGACGATGTGGCCGGCATAGCGGCCGTCCAGCGCCAGATGCACGATGGTGCCAACGCTGCGGCACGGCGTGTGTTCCACGCCCAGCGAGTCCATGAGCTTGTCGTTTCCGGCGGCCACGGACACACCGTCCACCACGGCGGTCACGCCCTGGCCGCCGTGCTCGCATATATCCGAAACACGGCTGCGGTCGATGGGCCCGCCGTAGGCCGTTTGAAGGCTTTTGCTGATGGGGTGGGAGCTGGCGCACTCGGCCAGCGCGGCGTATTCCAGCAGCTTTTCCTCGTCCAGCGCGCTGTGGTGTACGCCCGCAACGGAAAAGCTCCCCTGCGTGAGCGTGCCGGTTTTATCGAACACCACGCAGTCCACCTGCGAAAGCGCTTCCAGATAGTTCGACCCCTTGACCAGAACGCCCGCGCGCCCGGCCGCGCCGATGCCGGCAAAAAAGCTCAGCGGAATGCTGATGACCAGCGCGCACGGGCAGCTCACCACCAGAAAGCTCAGCGCCCTGTAAAGCCACAGCGTCCACTGCGCCCTCAGCCCCAGCAAAAGCTGTACCACCGGGCCGCCCACCGCCAGAGCGAGCGCCAGCGCACACACCGCCGGCGTGTAAACACGGGCAAAGCGGGCAATGAAGGCCTCCGAGCGCGACTTGCGCGATGTGGCGTTTTCCACCAGCTCCAGGATCTTCGACACGGTCGATTCCCCGAAGGGCTTCGTTGTGCGTATTTTCAAAACGCCCGTCATATTCACACAGCCGCTCACGACCTCGTCGCCCACGGCCACGGTGCGCGGCAGGCTCTCCCCCGTGAGCGCGCCGGTGTTGAGCGTGGACGCGCCCTCGACCACCACGCCGTCGATCGGCAGCTTCTCGCCCGGCTGCACCACGATCACGCTGCCCACGGCAACGCTTTCCGGCTCGACCGTTTCCAGCGCGCCGCCGCGCTCAAGGTTGGCATAGTCCGGACGGATGTCCATCAGCTCGCCGATGCTCCGGCGGCTTTTGCCCACGGCACAGCTTTGAAACAGCTCGCCGATCTGGTAAAAAAGCATAACGGCGATGGCCTCGTTATAGTCGCCGCTTTTGGACCATATCGCCAGCACGAACGCGCCCACCGTGGCGATGGCCATGAGGAAGTTTTCGTCAAACACGCGCCCGTTCCACACGCCAAGCGCCGCCTTGCGCAAAATGTCATAGCCGATCACGGCGTACACCGCGAGATACATCCCCAGCCGCCACAGTCCCTCCAGCGGAATGAATTGCAGCGCGATGAGCGCCGCGCCGGAGATCACGATGCGCCAGAGCATCTTTTTCTGTTTTCGTGTCATCGTTTCCTTCCCCCTCTCCTGTCACACCGCAATAATCAAATCGTCCCGCAGGGACACCACAACCGTGCCACAGGCGCGATTTCATCCGGCAAAGCCGGATTTCATATTGCGAAGCAATATTTCGCTCGGCCAGCGGCCGAATTTCACCGCGCCGTGCCGGCGCTTACAGCTCGATGTCGCAGTCGGGCTCGACCTTGCGGCAGGCCTTCAAAACCGCCTTCATCACGGCCTTCTGGTCGGCGCCGTCGGCAAATTCCACGGTCATGCGCTGGGTCATAAAGTTCACGACCGCCGAGGCCACGCCCTCGGTTTTGTTCGCGGCCGTCTCCATAAGATTGGCGCAGTTGGCGCAGTCCACTTCGATATTGTAGGTTTTTTTCATGCGATAGCTCTCCTTTTCCAAAGCACAAATGGGACAAGTACGATTAAGCGCTTGTTTAATTCTTCTGCTCGCAGTATAATCGGCTCAAAGCCCAAAAGTCAACGCCCGCAGCCCAAGCGCTGCCAAAGGGGCGAAAAGCGCTTCCGAACGGGCGAAAGGAGAGCATTATGGATAAGATCAAGCTGCCGCACGCACACGGCGAGGAGCCCATCAGCCCCGCGCTGGCGCAAACACTGGTGGAGCAGGTGGAGGATTTTCAGGCCGTTGCGGCCACGTTTCGCTGTCTGGGCGACGTGACGCGGCTGCGCATTTTCTGGCTTTTGTACCACTGCGAGCAGTGCGTTTTAAACATCGCTGCCCTCATGGCCATGTCCAGCCCCGCCGTTTCGCACCATTTGCGCGAGCTGCGCGAGGGCGGGCTGATCGTGAGCCGCCGCGAGGGCAAGGAGGTCTATTACCGCGCCGCGGACAGCGCGCAAAGCGAGCTTTTGCACAAGATGATCGAGCAGGGAATGCAGATCGTATGCCCGGAATGGGGCGGCGAGGCGGAGCTGGCCGCCACGGTGCGCGCGGTGCACAAGGAGCTTACGGAGAACATGGACCGGCGCATCACCATCGAGGAGCTGTCGCGCCGCTACTGGATGAATCCGACCACGCTCAAGGCCGCCTTCAAGGCCGTTTACGGCAACTCCATCGCCGCGCATATGCGCGAGCACCGCATGGAGCGCGCCGCCGAGCTTTTGCGGGAAACGGAGCAAAGCGTGGCCGCGATCGCCCGCGCGGTGGGCTACGAAAGCCAAAGCCGCTTTTCCGCCGCCTTCCGCGACGCCTACGGCTGTCTGCCCACGGAGTACCGTGCCCAGAGCTCACGCGGCAAGCCCTCCGATGACAACGACCGCCACGATTGAATCCGCGCGCTCACACGCCAGCCGCGGCCTTGCTTTTTTGCCTTTTGCACGACAGGGACGACCCGTTTTTTGCCGTTTTCGTCAAAATTGACATAAAAGCACGGGGTTTTTGTCTGTCAAATACAAGTCAAAGTTCTTGACAAGACTTTCTCAAACGACCTACAATTGGAAGTACCGAAAATGGATTTTTTGAAGGAGGATCCCATGAAAGGAACAAAAAAGCTGATTAGTGTGCTGTTGGCGCTTTGCCTGGTGCTGAGCCTTGGCGGTTTCGCCCTGGCCGCCTCCGGCGAGCCCTCCGCCGAGCCCGCGGGTGACACCCTGTCCACCTACAGCGAGCTGACGGAGATCAAGACCTACCCCAACGGCCTGACCATCGCCGAAAACGCCGGTTACACCGGTGCCGAGGGCTACTTCATCGTCATGACGGTCGATGGCGCGTATGTCCCGCAGGCCGCCGGCACCTACGCCGGTGAGGTCGTGTTCACCCCCGTGAAGATGACCGAGTCGAACGACGGCAACATGGACTACACCACCAAGAGCCTGATCGTCACCAACGACGAGGGCACCTACGCGGCGGATGCCGCCGTCAACGGCGACCTTGACAAAAAGGGCCTGTCCGACGCCAAGATCGTGATCGACGACCCCAACATGAGCGTTTACACCATCAACGGCGGCGAATACCGCATCGACGATTCCGAGTTTGAGATCCTTCAGACCGGCAACCACGAATCCGGCGGCAACGACTTCACCGGCGACGGCTGTGCCATCGCGGCCACCGGCGACAGCGTTCTGTTCGTAAACGGCGTGGACGTCGTTGGCGACGGCGTGACCCGTACCTGCCTGTACGGCGGTCTGTCCACCCACGACTCCTACCCCACCATCTATGTGACCGACTCCACTCTCACCTCTCTGGGCGACCCCGAGGGCGAGGACTGCTCCGTTTGGGTGCTGGGTCTGCACGGCGTGGTGCGCACCTGCCAGTTCTGCGACTACTATGACGTTTACTACGCCAACACCATCATCGACTCCTTCGGCTGGGCCTGCCTGTCCGTTGACGGCACTGAGGCTCCCGCGGCCGAGGATCTGAAGGAACTGAGCGCCGCTTATGTCGAGGGCGAGGGCTATGCCAACGCCTCCGGCGAGATCATGGGTCTGAACGAATTCGCCGTGGCCGCCACGGGCCTGACGGACGACTATCTGGCCGAGCTTGCTGCCGTGGAGACCGAGGACGATCTCGTGGCTCTGCCGCAGACCAACGACTACAGCCTTTACTACTTCCCCGGCAAAAACACCCTTTGCAACTGCGAACTGAACATTCTGGACATGGACGAAGGCCGCACCGGCTATTCCTCCTACTCCATCGGCGCGAACATCAACGTTTACTCCAACTGCCTCGTTAACGCCGACTACGGCAACGTGGAGGCCAACGAATACGCCTCCTCCGCCTATGTCAACGGCACCATGGTCAACGCGCGCAAGAGCATCGTGATGTGCCACTCCAACGCCGGCGGCATCACCTTCTGCGCCGACTCCGAGCTCAACGCCGGCGAGATCGCCTTCATCTACAAGGGCACCGGCGACGGCTACACCCAGGACAACCTGGACGAAAACGCCGCTTCCTCCACCATGATGATGGGCGCGACCGGCTCGAACCTGTACGTGCGCAACTGCAAGATCGACGCCCCCGTGCTCGTGCTTGCCTTTGACTCGGACGATCCCGGCTCCCTGGGCGGCACCTCCATCACCTTCGACGACTCCATCGCTCCCAAGGACGAAAACCACGACGTGACGGCCGCCAAGAACTGGGGCCCCGCCAGCACCATGTGGGTCGCCGGCACCGAATACAACTACAACGAGGTCGTGGAAGCCTACTTTGAAGACTGCGTTGGCGAGACCGCGCTGGAAGGCGACATCTTCAACTGCCACCAGTTCACCTCCAAGAACCTTGTTCTCACGCTCGACGCTTCCGAGCTGACCGGCGTCATCTCCTCCGGCTGGTGCGAGCATGACGTGGACGGCGTGGACCGCTCCCTCGCCTATGGCGACGAGACCATCGTGGGCGAAGACGGCCTGACCTACGGCTGCCGCGAGAATCTTGGCCGTGTGACCTGCTATGCCAGCGAAACCGTGAACAACGGCGTCATCGTCACGCTGAAAAACGGCGCTGTGTGGAACGTGACCGAGACGAGCTATGTCTCCGTTCTCGACGTGGACGACAGCTCCACCGTTAACGGCACCATCACCGTTCTGGAAAACGGCATCATCATGGTCGAGCCCGCTGAGACCGCCTCCGCCGGCGGCGACGTGGACGCGTACCACGAATATCTGCACGAGTGGCTGAAGGAAGAGGACGCCGGCAACGACACCATGACCGAGGACATCGTGGAAAACGAGTTCATGCCCCTGATCTACGCCGGTGACTACGAGACCTTCCCCGCCGAGATGCTTTGGAACGGTATGCTCAACAACGGCAGCCCCATGACCTTTGAGGAATGGTCCGCTGCCAACGCGGCCCCCGCCGCGGAAGAGCCCGCCGCCGACACCGCCATGGCCGGCGATATGCCCGCCGGTTGGGACGAAAGCCAGAACGCCGGACTTGACGCGAGTGCTTATCCCCACTTCGACGAGTTCCGCGACTATGTGGCCGAATATGCCCTGGCCGACAGCTTCATGGCAAGCCAGGCCGGCATCCCCGACGATATCTACGCCGCTGCCAGCCCCTACATCGCCCCCTTCTGCGACATCAACATCGTGATCGGCGCGATGGACTATGCCAGCTGGATGGCCGCCAACTATCCCGGTGAAGATTTCCCCGCTGCGTAAGCTTTGATCTGGCAGCTCCGGTGGGTCTGAACCCGCCGGAGCTGTTTTTTCAAACTTTTTCCAGTAAAATTCCAAAAGATTGATTTGAATCAATGAAATTTATCCAGAACATCCATATAATGATATAAATACGCTGTAAACATCTGAGAGTACTGCCGCCCTTCAAGGCAGAAGCGAGGGATGGAATGGACCTGAAACAAACCCTGAGGGAAATGCTGAACCTGGACGACGACGAGATCCTTGACCGCATTTTGGAAAACGCAGAGGTGCTGTCGTTCAACAAAGGCGAGGACATCTACGAGTATGGCAAGATCCCCGAGCGCGCCGGTTTTCTGCTCAGCGGCGTGGTGGCCGCGATCGAACCGGATGAAAACGGCGCCATCATCGTCGACTGCGTCACAGACACCCCCGGCACGCCCATGCTGCCCGGCTCCGGCCTTGGCAATCCGGCGTATCACACGGCGCGTGTGCTCGCCCCGGCCCAGGTGCTTTCGTATCCGGCCGAACTTCTGGCCGAGCTGCTGACGCAGTATCCGCCTTTGAACCGCAGCTTCTTTGATATCCTCATGCGCTGCGCCCAGGACAA
>CAYROZ010000052.1:0-12600 GCA_964426125.1 uncultured Oscillospiraceae bacterium | reverse complement strand
TGTTCGATCTCTTACATTGTTTAATTTACAAGGTACACCCGCTTCTCGCTTTTGAGGTTGCCCTCTCCGTGAGGCGCTTGAGTATAATAACATCAACCCCCGAAGATGTCAAGCGTTTTTTTGACTTTTTTCAAAAATATTTTTGAACAGTCGCAAAACCCTTGATTTATCAAGGGTTTCACCGGCATCATGCACAGAAATAATGTTTCCCTATGGTCAAAAGTACCGGGCGAGACCATATCCACGCGCTCGTGGCGGTGTCGGGATTGAAGTAGTAAAGCGCGCCGCCGGACGGGTCCCAGCCATTGAGCGCATCGCGCGCCGCTCTGTACGCGGAATCGGCCACCGGCTCCCAGAACTGCCCATCCTGCAGACAGGTGAACGCACCGGACTGGTAGATCACGCCGGAGATGGAGTTTGGAAAATTCGGGCTTTCCACGCGGTTCAGCACCACGGCGCCCACGGCCACTTGCCCCGTGTACGGCTCGCCGCGCGCCTCCGCCGAGATGAGCTGCGCCAGCAGCGCCACATCGCCCGATGTCTGCGCGCTTGTTTCCGAAATCGTAATGCCGAGCGCTGCGAGCGTTTGGCGGCCGCATTTGCCATCGACCGTCAACCCGTTTTTCTGCTGGAAATAGCGCACCGCCTTCACGGTGGCCGAGCCATAAATGCCATCGACCGAGCCGGAATAATAGCCCCAGTTTTTCAGCTTTGTTTGGATCTGGCGCACCGTCTCGCCGCTCGAGCCCTTTTGGATGCTCGCCGCATCGGCCGACTGCATGGTGAGAATAATGAACACATTGAACGCAAACAATACCGCCAGTGCAATGCAGAGCTTTTTCCGACGGCGCGGCATTTGTGAAAACATGAAAATACCCCCTCGTGACTTCTTTTAGTCTACGAGGGGGCTTGTACGATTATGCTGTTACTCGATCAGGGAATGGTTGGATTTCGTGTCGATCTCTTCCTTGAGCAGCTTCAGGAACGCATCGACCGCCATCACGCCCTTGTCGCCGGCCTCGCCGCGCATACGCACGGAAACCGTGCCCTCGGCGGCCTCTTTATCGCCCACAACGAGCATATAGGGGATCTTCTGGCCCTGGGCCTCGCGGATCTTATAGCCGATCTTCTCGTTGCGCAGATCGGTCTGCACGCGCACGCCGGCCGCTTCCAGCTGCGCCGCCACCTGCGTGGCATAGTCGGACACGCGGTCGGTGATGGGCAGGATCTTGACCTGCACGGGGGCCAGCCACGCGGGGAACGCGCCGCCGAAATGCTCCGTGATAACGCCGATGAAGCGCTCGACCGAGCCGAGCACCACGCGGTGGATCATGACCGGGCAATGCTTCTCGCCATCGGCGCCGGTATACTCCAGATCAAAGCGGCCGGGCAGCTGGTAGTCGAGCTGAATGGTGCCGCACTGCCAGGTACGGCCAAGGGAGTCCTGGATGTGGAAGTCCAGCTTCGGGCCATAGAACGCACCGTCGCCAGGGTTGATCTTGTATTCCTTGCCGATGGAGGTGATGGCCGCAGCCAGCGCGCCCTCCGCCTTTTCCCAATCCTCGCGTGAGCCGATGTGGTCGTCGGGCATGGTGGAAAGCTCGATGGTGTAGGGCAGACCGAACAGCGAATAGACCTCGTCGAACAGGCGCGCGATACGCACCACCTCGCCCTGGATCTGGTCGGGCGCAAGCAGGATATGCGCATCGTCCTGCGTGAAGCAGCGCACGCGGAACATCCCGTGCAGCGCGCCGGACAGCTCATGGCGATGCACGTGGCCCAGCTCGCCATAGCGCAGCGGCAGCTCGCGGTAGGAGTGCGGCTCGAGATCATAGACCAGAATGCTGCCGGGGCAGTTCATGGGCTTGATGGCATAGTCCTCGCCGTCGATGACGGTGGTGTACATATTTTCTTTATAGTGGTCCCAGTGACCGCTGGTCTCCCAGAGGGTGCGGCGCATGATCTGCGGCGTGGAGATCTCAAGGTAGCCCCACTTTTTGTGCACCTCATGCCAGTAGTCCAGCAGCGTGTTGCGCAGCACCATGCCGTTGGGCAGATAGAACGGGAAGCCGGGCGCTTCATCGCGGAAGGCGAACAGCCCAAGCTGGCGGCCCAGCACACGGTGGTCGCGCTTTTTGGCCTCCTCGATGCGGGCCAGATATTCCTCCAGCTCCGTTTTGCTGGGGAAGCAGGTGCCGTAAATGCGCTGCAGCATCTTGCGGCTGGAATCGCCGCGCCAGTACGCACCGGTGCAGCTGGTAAGCTTGATGCCGTTGCCCTTCACGCGGCCGGTATGGTCCAGATGGGGGCCGGCGCAAAGATCGGTGAAATCGCCCTGCTTGTAAAAGCTGATGGTCGCATCGGCGGGCAGATCGTTGATAAGCTCCACCTTATACGGCTCGCCCATGCTCTCGGCCAGCGCCAGCGCCTCATCGCGCGGCAGCTCAAAGCGCTCCAGCGGGATGCGCTCTTTGCAGATCTTGCGCATCTCAGCCTCCAGCGCCGTCAGATCCTCCGGCAGGAAGGGCTTATCCGAATCGATGTCGTAATAAAAGCCGTCCTCGATGGCCGGGCCGATGGCGAGCTTGGCCTCCGGATACAGACGCTTGACCGCCTGCGCCAGAATGTGGCTCGTCGTATGGCGGTACAGCCGCCGGTATTCCTGATCTTCGAATGTGTATTCCATAGGGTAAACCTCCAAAAGGGCGGATACGTACACGCCCTGTATTTAACATTAATATAATAGTGCGAACACGCCGTATAATACCGGCTGATGCACAAGGTAGATCAGCATCGTATGCCGCCCCATCCACGCAAGCGCCCTGCCGCCCGAAGGGTGCAGCCAGCGCGCCTCGCGGTGGGCGCGGATATACTCGCCCAGCCACACGCCCAGCGCAAACAAAAACAGATACGGCAAAAGCGGAAAATAGTCGTACGACACGAAGCCATCATAGCGGAAGCCCAGCCAATACAGCCAGCGCACGCCGACCTCCACCCGCTCGGTCCACCACGCCGTGAGCGCATACAAAACGATGCACAAAACCGGTGTGACCGGCCGGTCCCAGCGCAGATGCCTGCCAACAAGACCATACAGCAGCATTCCCGCCGACAACAGCTGCAAAACGCCGAACAGGATGGGCACGCTCACGATGAACGACGCCGCCACGACCAAAAGCCCCGCGCCCGCGCAGAGCAGGCCCCGCCGGATGCTGCTGCGGGAAAAGCGGCAGCTGATGCCGGCGCACAGGATGAACGACCACGCGATGAAGCGCTCAAACAGCCACATCGGCGTGCTGTCAAACGCCTCCCAGCGCCAGAAGCCGAATTGGCACAGATCGAACGCCAGATGATACACGATCATGCACAGGCAGGCCACGCCCCGCCATATGTCGATGGCCGTGAGGCGGTCAGACGTTGAACAGGAAGTGTGTGACATCGCCGTCGTGCATGACATATTCCTTGCCCTCGGCGCGCATCAGACCCTTTTCGCGGGCGGCAGCCTCGCTTCCGGCGGCCTTGAGATCGTCAAAGGCAATGATGTTGGCGCGGATGAAGCCGCGCTCGAAATCGGAGTGGATCTTGCCGGCAGCCTGCGGCGCTTTGGTGCCGCGGGTGATCGTCCAGGCGCGGCACTCGTCCGTGCCGCAGGTGAGGAAGGAGATGAGACCCAGCAGCGCGTACGAGCACTTGATCAGACGGCTCAGTCCGGCCTCCTCGATGCCGAGCTCCTCCATAAACATGGCGGCTTCCTCCTCGTCGAGCTCCGCGATCTCCGCCTCAAAGCGCGCGCACACCGGCAGCACCATGCTGCCCTCGGCATCCGCCAGCGTTTTCACTACATTATAATATTCGTTGCCTTCCACACCGGAGGAGAAGGTGTCCTCGTCAAAGTTCGCCGCGTAGATCACGGGCTTTGCGCTGAGCAGATCGGACTCGTCGATCAGCGCGCGCTCGTCCTCATCGCAGTCGAAGCTGCGGGCGGATTTGCCCTCGTTGAGCCACGCGAGCAGCCGCTCGAGCACATCCACTTCCTTGGCGAGCTTTTTGTCCCCGGCCTTGAGCAGCTTCTGCGATTTTTCAAAGCGGCGCTGCAGCATCTCGATGTCCGCCATCACCAGCTCCAGATCGACCGTTTCGATGTCGCTTTTCGGATCGGTGGAGCATTCGTGGCGGATGATGTTGGGGTCATCAAAGCAGCGGACAACATGAACGATGGCATCCGTGCCGCGGATGTTGGCAAGGAATTTGTTGCCCAGACCCTCGCCGTGGCTCGCACCCTTGACCAGACCCGCGATGTCCACAAATTCGATGCTCGCCGGCGTGCGCTTTTTCGGCTGATACAGATCCACCAGCCAATCCAGCCGCTCATCCGGCACCTGCACCACGCCCACATTGGGGTCGATCGTGCAGAACGGATAGTTGGCCGACTGCGCCCCCGCGCGCGTCAGGGCATTGAACAGCGTGCTCTTTCCGACATTCGGAAGTCCCACGATACCTAACTTCATTTTCGTCAAATCTCCTTCGTTTTCGCCCCGTGGCCGCGCGTTTGGCGCGCCGGACACCAGGGGCACAACATAACATTATATTTATAGCAGATATCGCCCTGTTTCTCAAGCGTTAATTTGCAAATAAAAGGCTGGTTTTGCAGCCCCCGGCAGACCGCTGCCTGCGGCGGAATGTGGAAAAGGCGCGTTTCCAACAGCCGGAGACGCGCCCTCTGGGCGATTACGAGCGGTATAATCACCGCCTCATGCATAGCTATTCGACCTTTTTCGACCGTTTATGCACCCGGAAAAAGCCCCATGTTTCAAGCTTTTTTCAGCACTTTACGCCGTCAAAGCGGCGGCTTTTCCCGCTTGACATAAATAAACGCTGGAAAACATAAATGCAAGAAGTTATCGACATTTTCAACCGAGTTTTCAACAGTGATTTTTCCCTTGCACCGCAGCGGCTTTCGCCGAATTTTCCAGTTTATTCAAAACCCGCAAGTGGAAGCAGCATCCTCTCCGCAGGCGGTTACCTTCTTTACATAATCCACCCGCTCCCACCGGGAAAGCGGCGCTGCCGGGCGCTATTCATCCGTTTTTCCCCGCACTGTGCATATATCGAGCCTTATCCATCCGCACCGAGCACGCCGTTTTCCTTCAGCGAAACGAAATCATCGCCCGCCACGATGATGTGGTCGAGCAGCGTGACGCCCACGAGGGACAGCGCCTCCTGCAGCCGCTGCGTTGTGGCGACGTCCTCCGAGGAGGGCAGCGCCAGACCGTTTACATGGTTGTGGCCCAGCAGCACATACGGCGCATTCTGCGCCAGCGCCTGCTCCACCACCTTGCGCACGCTGATGTGCGCGGCGGAAACATCGCCGCTGGCGATCATGCGGCAGGATACCGCCTTCATCTTGGTGTCCAGACACACGAGCATCACGGTCTCGTCCCGCCGCCCCAGAAAGCGCGGGATCAGGAACTGTCCGGCGTCCTCCGTGGTGGCCAGGATCGAGCCGACGCTGTTTTTCGCCGCGAGATAGCGCCGTCCCAGCGCCGGAATGAGCTTGACCAGCGCGGCGGCGTGCTCGCCCATGCCCGGCACGCTCATCAGCTCGTCCGGTGCGGCATCCAGCACGCCCTCGATGCTTCCGAAGCGGTCGAGCAGATCGTGGGCCAGCAGATTCGTGTTCACGCGCGGCAGCGCAAAAAACAACAGCATTTCCAGCAGATGATGATCGTCAAAGCTGTCGGAGCCGTGCTCCAGAAAGCGTTTTTTCATTCTCGCTCTGTGTCCGTTGTGTCCTTCCATAGTGTACCTTCCGTTGCGTATTTGCACGAGCTGTGCTATAATGAACGCCCCCAGGAAAGGAGGCCGCGACCATGTCGCCGAAGATAAAACGTTCCCTGGAGCAAACGCGCAACTTCATCCGCCGCACCGATCTGCTGCTGTTTGCTCTGTGTCTGATCGCCTCGCTGTTCGGCATCCTGATCATTTCAAGCGCTACCAACAGCTACATAACCCCCATGCGCTACCCCATCACGCAGGCCGTCGCCATGCTGATCGGCATCTTCTGCTACTTTGTCTTCACCCTCATCGATGTGGACATCTTCGCCGACCGCTGGCCGGTCATGCTTTTGATCGAGGCGCTGCTGCTGCTGATCCTGATCCCCTTCGGCGTGGAGGTCGGCGGCAACAAGGGCTGGCTGGATCTTGGCATCGTGTCCGTTCAGCCAACGGAGATCGTCAAATTCATCTTCATCGTTTTGTGCGCCAAGCACATCGCCTATCTGAAGGAATACCGAAACCTCAATTCCGTTTTGTCCATCGCCCAGCTCGTGGCCCATTTCGGCTTTTTGTTCATGCTCATCATGATCGTTTCCAGTGACCTTGGCAGCGCGCTGGTGTTCCTGTTCATCTTTATCGTTTTGCTCTACGCCGGCGGCACCCGCCTGTACTGGTTTCTGTTCGGCGGTGCGGCCCTGGCCGTCGTGATCCCGCTGGCCTGGTCAAACTTCCTCAGCGACCGCCACAAAGAGCGCATTCTCGCCCCGTATGACGCGACCATCGACCCCGAGGGCTACGGCGTGAACTGGCAGCCGTTTCTGGCCAAAAAGGCCATCAGCTCCGGCCGTCTGTCCGGACAGGGGCTCTTTGGCGGCTCGCAAACGCAGTCGAACTATCTGGACAGCCAGCACGCCGACTATATCTTTGCCTCCGCCGGGGAGGAGCTCGGCTTCATCGGCTGTGTTGCGATCGTGCTGCTGCTCGTGTGCATCATCGTCCGCTGTGTGATCGTGGGCATCCACGCGCGCAACACCTTCGGTATGCTCATCTGCTTTGGCGTGGCGGCCTCGCTGACCTTCCAGACCTTCATAAACGTCGGCATGTCCATCGGCCTGACCCCCGTCATCGGCATCACGCTTCCCTTTTTCAGCTATGGAGGCTCCTCGCTGGTCATATGCTTCGCCTCCGCCGGGCTCGTGTCCGGTGTGCACTACCAAACACGGGCGGACAACTACGGCAGCGAATACAAATACATCGACCCATAGAAAAACAGCCTGCTGCGTCCGAGGATGCGGCAGGCTGCTTGTCATTTATTGTTCGTCCGACTCCTCCGGAGGCGCGGCCGCCGCATCCTTTTTGCTCCGATATTGCTGCACCAGCCGGTCGTAATACCCCGCATAGCACACCTGCGTATACGGCAGCACCCAGATCGACGCCAGCGGGATCAGCTCCAGCAAAAGCCATCCGATGAAGCTCAGAGCGAGCTTGAACATCTCCCACCTGTGCCCGTTCATCAGCGCCCGGCTGACACGCAGGCAGCCGAAGGCACTCAGCTCCGGGTGATCGAGCATCAGATACACGGCCTGACGATAGCTATAAAACGCACGCACCGCGAAAAACAGCAGCGGCAGGCAGATCAGCGGCCCAAGCGCGCCCAGCGCGGTGTTGGACACGATCAGAAAGCTCACCGGCAGCGCGTAGATCATGCCGTAGGCGCTGAGGATAAGCGACTGCAATATCTCCACGCCCAGCGCGCGCAGGAAGCGGGAAAAACCGTCGAACAGATTGCCCACCGAGGCGCCCTGCCGCCGCGCCGTGGACAGGCAAGCCACGGAAAAGCCGACGTTGAGCATGATGAGCATGATGTCGATGGCAAGCACCAGCAAGCTGCCGCCCGCCGAGGTCTCCACCGTCGGGATCACGGCCTCGCCGGTTTCCAGCATCTGCACCGCCATATCCTTCAGCGCGGACAGTTCCCCGCTCACGCTCATGCTTAAAACCTGCAATATAAGGCTGAGCGCCAAAAAAGCCAGCGCGATCCATACAATGCTGGTCTTTCCGCTGTGGATCGCGTCGAGCATATCCCGTTTGAGTTGTTTTCGGTCATTGCGCACGAATGATTCATCTCCTATCCAAACAGTGATTTTACCACATTCTTCACGCGCTGACAACTCCCCCTTCCCGCGGCAAGAAAAGCCTTTGACGCGGGCGCAGATATGCGTTATAATAATAACATAAACTGAAAAAGGGGGTCTGACCGTGAATCAGATCGTCACCGTTGGTCGCCAGTTTGGCAGCGGCGGCCGTGAGCTTGGCCGTCGTTTGGCCGAGGAACTCGGCTTTGAGTATTACGACAAGGAGATCGTGTCCGAGATCGCCAACCACACATCGCTTTCGGAAAACTATGTGCGTCAGGTGATCGAGCGCACGCCGCACCACCTGTTCCCCATCACGGTCGGCCAGAGCCTTTCGTATCTGTCCGACTACCAGTTCCAGATGGTGCAGTCCGTCTATCAGGCCCAAAGCGAGATCATCCGCTCCATGGCGGAAAAATCAAGCTGCGTGATCGTTGGCCGCTGTGCGGACTATATCCTGCGCGAACACAAGCCCATGCGTCTGTTCGTCTACGCCGACAAGGACAGCCGTCTGCGCCGCTGCATCGAGCGCAGCGACGGCAAAGAGAATATGAGCGAGCGCGAGCTGAAGCAGTACATCCGCCAGATGGACAAAAACCGCGCCGACTACTACAACTACTACACCGGCCACCGCTGGGGCGACATGGAAAACTACGACCTTTGCATCAACACCTCCGACGCCGTGATCAAAGAGCTGGTCAAGCCGCTGGCCCAGCTTCTGCGCAGCCGCGCCGACGCGTGAGCGCTTTTCTGGCGGATGACATTTTCCCTTTACCCCGCCGTCATAGCGACACCCGATCAACTTTCTGCATATTTCAGCGGATTTCTTTCGATATATTCCCAAATATCATTATAATCCTGCTGATTTCGTATCGCATGGTCATAAAATGATTTCTGCCAGATCGAACGGCCAATTTGTTTGCTTGCCCATCGTTTCATCGAACCAACCACAGTTGACAGCGTAGGGGCGGATATCATCCGCCCGTTTTCACAGCCGCCAATTCGGACGATCAAGTGAATATGATCGGGCATCACACAATAGGTATCAACATCAACCGACTCATAGAAGTCCGGGATCTGCATAACACTCCGTTGAACGATCTCACCATCTTTTGAAAGCGGCAGGTCTACTGGCGGGCGGATAATATCCGCCCCTACGGACGACCAGAAGATCGGCTCTCGATTCATGGTGCAGACCGTCACAAAATAAGTGCCTACTGCAGAGTAGTCAAAAGCCTCTAGGCGAACCTTTTTTCGTTTTGGCCAAGTTAGATTTTCTTCACTCATATAGACTAAACCATACCTTAACAACAGGCCGGAGCACGATGTGCTCCGGCCTTAATTCATACCTTCGTCATGCGCCGATATATTCTTTTTGTTCCGGGGTGAGGGTATCGATGGAAATGCCGAGGCTGTCAAGCTTCATGCGGGCCACGGATTCATCGATCGGACGCGGCACCGGGATGGGCTTGGGCTCAAGCTCTTTTCCGTGCTGGGCCAGATACTGCGCCGAGAGCGCCTGAATGGCAAAGGACATATCCATGATCTCCGCGGGATGGCCGTCGCCGGAGGCAAGGTTTACAAGCCGCCCCTCCGCGATGACGAACACAGTCTTGCCGCTCGGCAGCACATAGCCCGTGATGTTCTGGCGCGCCTCGTAGCTTTCCACCGCCAACGCGCGCAGCTTTTCCATGGCGACCTCCACGTCGAAGTGGCCGGCATTGGTCAAAATCGCGCCGTCCTTGAGACATTCGAAATGCTCCGTGGTGATCACATCCGTGTTGCCCGTGACGGTGCAGAAGATATCGCCGATCTTTGCCGCCTCGGCCATGGGCATCACGCTAAAGCCATCCATCACGGCCTCGATGGCCCGCACGGGGTCGGTTTCCGTCACCGTCACGCGCGCGCCGAGGCCCTTGGCCCGCATGGCCACACCCTTACCGCACCAGCCGTAGCCGGCCACGACCACATCCTTGCCCGCCACGATGAGGTTCGTGCTGCGCATGATGCCGTCCCAGACGCTCTGGCCCGTGCCATAGCGGTTATCGAACAGGTGCTTGCAGTCGGCGTCGTTTACCATGACCGCCGGGAAGCGCAGCGTGCCGGCCCTGGCCATCTGGTGCAGGCGGTGGATGCCGGTGGTCGTCTCCTCGCACGAGCCGATCACACCGGGCAGCAGATGGGCAAACTTCGTGTGCATCAGCTGCACCAGATCGCCGCCGTCATCGACGATGATGTTCGGCCCGACGGCGAGGACCTTCTCCAGATTTTCCTCATACTCGGCCATGGAGCAGCCATGCACGGCATGGACCTCCAGCCCGCCGGACACCAGCGCCGCCGCCACATCGTCCTGCGTGGAGAGGGGGTTGGAGCCGGTGATGTGCATCTCGGCGCCGCCGCGCGCGAGCACGCGGCACAGATACGCCGTCTTCGCCTCCAGATGCACGGACAGCGCCACGCGCATACCGGCAAAGGGCTTATCGCGCTCAAACTGCTCGCCGATGGCGCGGCAGATGGGCATATGGCGCTCGACCCAGGCGATCTTCTTCTCGCCGGACGGCGCAAGGGACAGGTCTCGGATCGTACTCATACGGAAGCTCCCTCCAAAATAAATTTCCCAAGATCGGGGCGCACAGGCCCCACATGCTCAATGGTACGCGCGGCAAACAGCGAGCCGATGTCCACGGCCGCCTGCATCGAGTAGCCGCGCGTGCGGGCAAACACGAATCCGGCAAAGAAGCTGTCGCCCGCGCCGCTGGTGTCTCGCACGTCGGCGGAAAAGGGAACGCGGTGGCCGCCGCAGCCTTCGCGGCAGTCATACCACACAGCCCCTTTCGCGCCGGTGGTGACCACGATCGAGTGCAGCCCGAGCGCCGGAGCCTTTTCGCTCAGCACGGCCAGAAGCTCCTCGTTCGTGCTGGCGGTGAAGTCCCGGTTCAAAAGCCGCCCCGCCTCGATCTCATTGCACACGAACGCCTCCATGCCGCGCATATACTGGGAATTTTTCAAAAGGATCTCCATGTTGCTCGTGGCGGCAAACAGGGGCTTTTCATACTGCGCCGCCAACTCGCAGCTGCGGCGGAAGATATATTCGCTCGTGTCGCACTCAAGCGCCACGGCGTCGCAGGCGGAGAAAAATCCCTCGCCGCGCTCGTCGATCATGCGCTCCATGTAGGAAAAATCCAGCTGCTGGCTGATGGACGCGGCCACATCGCCGTGCTGGTCGGTCACGACCAGCCAGACGCCCATGCCGCCAGGCCCCACGCCCACGCAGCTTGTGTCCATGCCCACCTCGCGCAGGTGGTTCAAAACCGCGTCGCCCAGGGGGCCGGAATCCACGCTGGACAGAAAGCTGACCTGGGCCCCGGCATTGAGCAGGTCCTCGGCGATGTTGCGCCCAACACCGCCGTGGATGAAATCCACCGTGCCGACATTGCGGCCGCGCGGGTCAAAATGCTCCGTGGAGGGCCGGCCCATGCAGTCCATGAACACGGCGCCAACGGCGGCGATCTTCATTCCGTCACAGCCTTTCTCAGCGCGTCCACGCGGTCGGTCTTCTCCCACGCCACGTCCAGATCCTCGCGGCCCATGTGGCCGTAGGCGGCCAGCTTGCGATAGATCGGGCGGCGCAGGTCAAGGTCGCGGATGATGGCCGTCGGGCGCAGATCGAACACCTTTTCGATGGCCTCTTCCAGCTTTTCATCGGCCACCGTGCCGGTGCCGAAGGTGGTCACGTTGATGCTCACGGGCGTGGCCACGCCGATGGCATAGGCCAGCTGCACCTGGCACTTTTTCGCAAGGCCCGCGGCCACGATGTTCTTGGCCACCCAGCGGGCAGCATAGGCCGCGCTGCGGTCAACCTTGGTGGGGTCCTTGCCGGAGAAGGCGCCGCCGCCGTGGGGCGCGCTGCCGCCGTAGGTGTCCACGATGATCTTACGGCCGGTCAGGCCGGAGTCGCCCTGCGGGCCGCCGATGACAAAGCGGCCGGTCGGGTTTACATAATATTTCGTGTTCTCGTCAATCATGGCGGGGTCAAGGCTCGGCTTGATGACCAGCTCGATCATATCGCGGCGGATGGTCTCCAGATCCACCTCCGCCGAGTGCTGCGTGGAAAGGACAACGGTGTCAACGCGCACGGGGCGGTCGTTTTCGTCGTACTCGATCGTCACCTGCGTTTTGCCGTCGGGACGCAGATAGTCCACCAGGCCCTCGCGGCGCACCTCGGTCAGGCGCTTGGCCATGCGGTGGGCCAGCGAGATGGGCATCGGCATCAGCTCCGGCGTTTCATCGCACGCGAAGCCGAACATCATGCCCTGGTCGCCCGCGCCGTTGGTGAGATCGTCGCCCTCGCCGCCGGCCTTCTTTTCCAGCGAGGCGTTCACGCCCATGGCGATGTCGCCGGACTGCTCGTCGATGTTCGTAAGCACGGCGCAGGTGGTGCCGTCAAAGCCGTATTTGGCGCGGTCGTAGCCGATGTCGCACACGACCTGACGGGCGATCTTGGGGATGTCCACATAGCAGTTCGTGGTGATCTCGCCCATGACATACACGATGCCGGTCGTGGCCGTGCACTCGCAGGCCACATGGCCGTTCGGGTCCTGCGCCAAAATGGCGTCCAGAATGGCGTCGGAGATCTGGTCGCAAATTTTGTCGGGATGGCCTTCGGTCACGGATTCAGAGGTAAAAAGATAGT
>CAYROZ010000051.1:0-12646 GCA_964426125.1 uncultured Oscillospiraceae bacterium | reverse complement strand
CCCGGCTGGGCATTATGCCTGCGGTTTGGGTGCCTATTTACACCTCTACCAAGGCTGGTATCCACTTCTTTACCCGCAGTCTGCGCCTGCAGCTGGCCAATACCGGCGTGAAGGTTTATGAGATCCTGCCTCCCATGGTGGATACGGATTTGGCCGGTGCCGGGGCCCAGGCCAACGGCGTCAATGTCAATGACTTTGCCGATGGCGTCATGCAGAAGCTGACAGAGGATGTGCCGGAAATCGGTTATGCCAGCTCCGAGGTCGCTCTGAGCGACCAGTATACTTCCTCCGTCGCTATGACCGAAGCGGAAAAAATGTGGGGGATTTTCTCCCACAAGAATCCGATTTTTGAAAATCTGATCTGAGAAGCTATTGTAGTATGATTATCATCGGTAAAAAATCGATGGTGACATTCCCTACACCACGTTATCCAGGCGGCGCTCCACCGTCAAGCAGCTCTGCTCCACCGATGACATCTTTGCAAGGTCATCGACCTGGGATATAAATTTCCCGTTCCCGCTTGTTATGAAGCTGCAAGCAAGAAGATCTGTTGTCCGAAAGCCAGAAACCGTTGATATTACTGCGATTTTCAAAAAGTTCTGTATTGCCACCGGCACCAAGAAAAAAGCTCTTGTCCTTTGGACAAGAGCTTTTTTCAATGATATCCGTTCCTTGCGGAATAGGTGATATATCTTCGACATGATATCTGCGCGGCAGATGATATACGCTTCGCGTATGAGGGGAAGAGATATTATATCATGCCAGCGCAGTAAATATACCATGCGCACGAGCTGCATACTTTATTGGGTCGTGGTTTTGTTATAGGCGCGGCGGTGGCGTCTGCTTATACTTCACCACACAATGGCGTCCGACTGCTCCAGGCCGTTTGTTTGCAGCGTGATGCGGGCCGTGCCGGTGAGGGCGTGCTTTTTCAAGATCGCCAGCGCGCGGCCATGGAAGGCCTCGGCGATGTTGTCGGTGTAGTTGTATTTTGGCTTCGGGTCGCCGCTGCCGAAGCCGAGGAGCACGGCATTGCCGGATACCGAGCAGGAGAGCGTGTGCGCCTCGTCCGTAACAGGAATATCCGCCGCATCGGTCACGGTTATGGGAACATAGATAAGCTCCGTTCCGATCTCCGGCGCGAGCTGAAGCCTGGCGGCGGGGCCCGCTGTTTGCAGCGCCGTGCGGCCGATGGGCGCGCCGTTTTCATAGGCGATGGCCTCGAGCGTGCCGGGGGTATAGACGACTTCATAGGTCGTGATAAAGCCGACGGCCTCGCCCGCGGCTTTGCGGCCCAGACTTTTGCCGTTGAGGATAAGCTCGATCTCATCCCCGGTGGAGTAGAGCTCCACGGTCACGGTCTTTCCCTCAAAGCCGTGATGGCTCCAGGAGGCAATGCTGTCGCTGATGACCCAGGGCGTTTTTCGCAGTGTCTGACCCTGCCGCGCCGGATCGTGGACAACGATATACGGATCCTTTCGCAAACCGAAAACGATCTCGCGGAAGTACGATGCCGGGCGGCGGAAGCCCGTGATGTCAAAATCACCCACATAGGCAAGCTGCGCCGGGAAGCGCGCGCCGAAGCCGCCCTCGCCGGGTTCATAGGCGGGGATGCCTACGCCTGCCTCGCCCAGATAGTCCCAGCCCGTCCAGGTGAAATCGCCGATCACATTGCCGCACCGGCGGATGATGGCCCAGTTGCGCGCGATTTCCGGCGGATAGGTCTCGCTGCCAACGATGACGCGGTTGGGGTAGTTGACCGCATCGGGCTCATAGCGCGCCGTCATGTAGTTATAGCCGATAAGATCCATGCCTGCTGCGGCCTTTTCCAGATTGCGCGATACGATGGGATGGGTCACGATGTCGTCCATGTAGGTGTCCATGGCGGTCATGAAATCGTTCACATTGCCATCGGCCGGACCGGCCTTTGCCATCACATCGGCCATGATCGAGCCGATATCGTCGCCGGAGGCGAACACACCGTTTACGGAGGCGAAGACATAGCGCGTCGGGTCGAGCGCCTTCATATGGCGGCACATCGCGCGGCCCAGAGACGATCCATGATCGGTGGCGATCTCCGGGATCTCGTTGCCAAGCGAATAGAGGATCACGCTGGGATGGTTATAGTCCTTGTGCGCCAGCGCTTCCAGCTCCTGCGGCCAGCGGTCGGAGAAGTGGCGGCTGTAGTCGTGGTCGCTTTTGGCCCGCGTCCACATATCAAACGCCTCGTCCATCACATAAACGCCCAGCTCATCGCAGGCGCGAAGCATGGCCTGCGACAGGGGGTTGTGGGCCGAGCGGATGGCATTGAAGCCGGCCTGTTTCAAAAGCCGCACGCGGCGCTGCGCTGCGTCGTCGTAGTCCGCAGCGCCAAGCAGGCCGTTATCGTGGTGGATGCAGGCGCCGCGCAGCTTGACGGGACGGCCGTTTACGCGAAGGCCGTTTTTGCTGTCAAGGGCCAGCGTTCGGATGCCGAAGCGGCTCTCGGCCCGGTCGCAGAGGCCGGCGTCATCCCGCAGCGTCACGCGCAGGGCGTACAGCTCCGGCGTTTCATCCGACCAGAGCCTCGGCGTTTCCACCAGAATGCGCTGGGCAATGGTCTCGTCGCCTCCGGCGGCGAGGAACAGGGGCGTGCGCTCGGTGGCAACGGCGCGGCCCTGCGCGTCCAGAATTTCCGTTTCCAGCGTGTAAGAGCGGGCGCGGTGGTCGCGATTGGAGACCGGCGTTTCCACCAGAAGCTGCGCGTCCGGCTGCGTTTCCAGCGCGGTCACGCGCGGGCCGGTTTCGCCGATGTGGAGCAGTCCGCCCTGCATCCAGTACACATCGCGGTAGATACCGGAGCCGGAATACCAGCGGCTGTTCGGCATATCCCCGGTGCGCACCAGCATGCGGATGGCGTTGTTTTCGCCGTAGCGCAGATAGGCATCCAGCGGCACATAAAACGTGCTGTAGCCATAGGGAGAGCGGGCGGCAAGCTGCGAGTTCACATACACAGCGGCCTCCTGATAGATCCCCTCAAAGCGCAGCGTTATGCGCTGGTCCTGCCATGCCTCCGGTGCGAACAGCTCCTTATAATACACATAGCTGCCGCCGAAGCGATAGGCCGCATCCCCGCCGCCGGGACTGTCCGCCGCCGCGGGACGGCACAGCATGGCATCGTGAGGCAGTGTCACGCTCTCGGCGTGGTCGGGCACATCCCAAACCAGCGAAAAAGCGTTGCCGTCGTTCCAGAACAGCCAGTTTTCATTCCATCGGCTTTCTCTCATACTCGTTTTCCCGTCACATAAATTTCGCGCCCCAGATACCGCCGCACCAGGGGTCAACGGGGCTTTGGCCGGTAAATTCGCTGCGGCCCATGAGCTTTTCC
This sequence comes from uncultured Oscillospiraceae bacterium, assembly GCA_964426125.1. Taxonomy (GTDB): domain Bacteria; phylum Bacillota; class Clostridia; order Oscillospirales; family Oscillospiraceae; genus CAJOIG01. The sequence continues at coordinate 9,279 of CAYROZ010000051.1, read as the reverse complement.
ACGGCGGCCTGCACGCAGTAGATGCTGGAGGAATAGGCGTTTACGAAGGTGCTGATAAAGGGCACATCCACCATGTGGTAGGGGTTGCAGAAGCTGATGAACATGGTGGGTATCTCGCGGGTATACCACGGCTCGTTGGCGGCCATGAGTGTGATCCAGTCCACGCGGCGAGTGGTGTTGTTTGAGCCGGTGGGGATGTTTGCTGCCACGATGGAAAGGTCGAATTTCGCCTTCATGTCGGCCACGCCCTCGGTGAATATCTCGCCGTGCTCCATGGTGGCATAGTCGTACAGCGAAACCTGAAAGCCCTCGGCCTCGAGCGCCTTTTTCAGCATGGCGGACACGGTGCCATTGTCGCCGAATGCGCCCTCCTGCTCCTCGCCGAGCACCGTCAGACGAATGCGGGGCGTTTTGGCAGGCGACAGGGGCAGCAGGTTCTGGTTATCCTTGACGAGCGTGATGGCCCGGTCGGCGCACTGTTGCGCCCATGCCGCGTGTTCTGCGCAGCCGATGAGGGAGAGTGCCTCGGCCTCCGGAACGAGCGTTCCGGCCTTTTGCTTTTTGTGCAGTCCCAGGCTGGCCTTGAGCGCGAGCTGGCGGGCGATGGCTTCGTCCACGCGGGCCATGGTGATCTCGCCGGACTCGATGTCCGCGCGGACACCGGCGAGGTCTTCTTCGATGTTTTTGCAAAACAGGATCACGTCCGCCCCGGCCATGATGGCCCTGGCGATGGCCTCGCGGCGCGTCAGAAAGCCGGTGAAGCCCACCATCGGCGTCGCGTCCGTGGTGATGAGGCCGTTAAAGCCAAGCTCCCCGCGCAGAAGATCTGTCAGCAGATAGCGGTTTGTGGAGCCGGGGAGAATGTCCTCGTCCCGAATGCCGGGGCAGAATTTGCGTGTCATCTCCGGCTGGAGAATGTGCCCGGCCATCACGGTCTGCGCGCCCGCTTCGATCAGTTCGCGATAGATGCGGCCGTAAGTCGTCTCCCATTCCTCGGCGGACAGGCTGTTCACAGTGGAAAGCAGATGCTGGTCGCGCTCGTCCACGCCGTCGCCGGGGAAGTGCTTAATGCATACGGCCATATCCACGCCCGCGGCGCGCACGCCGTCCATATAGGCGCGTCCCATTTCGATCACCCGCTCGGGGTCGGAGCCGAAGGTGCGCACGTTCGTGATGGGATTGCGCCAGTTATAATCGATGTCCACGATGGGTGCGAGTGCCCAGTTGCAGCCCGCTGCCGCGCCTTCCCGGGCGCACACATAGCCCAGCCGCCATGCCTGTTCGGTATCGCCTGTGGCGGCGATCTCCATCGGGCGGCCAAAGAAGGTGCCGTCCAGCGCCACGCCGTTGCCGCCGCTTTCCAGATTGCAGCCGAGCAGCAGCGGGATACGGCTGGCCTTTTGCATGACCCGCTGGGCGTTTTGTATCTCGCTTGCGTTGCCCGAGCGGTACATGAAGCCGCCGGGATGATGCTTCTCCACAAAGGCGCACAGCGCCTGCGGGTCGGTGATCATATCGGTCACGCAAAAAAGCTGGCCAATCTTCTCGTCCAGGGTCATGGAGGCCAGTGTGGCCTCCACCCAGGCGATGTCCTCGTCGGTCAGATAGAAGGGTTTTGCTTTGTATTCGATCATAGGTTATCCCTCTTACACAATGTTGAGAAGGTCGGAGAAGGCTCCGAGCTTATAGGTCGGCTTGTCATAGCGCAGCGCGTCGCCAACGGCGGCGGTGTCAAAGCCTCCGGCAAGGCCGGCATCGATGCCGGAGAAGGCGTCCTCCACCACAAGGCAGTCCCCCGGCGCAAGACCCAGCATCTTTGCCGCGAGCAAAAACACCTCCGGGTCGGGCTTTGAATGGGTGATGCTGTTTCCGTCGGCCACGGCGTCAAACCACCCGTCAAGGCCGATGCGCTCCAAAATAAACGGCGCGTTTTTGGACGACGAGCCGATGGCGAGCTTCAGACCCCGGGCGCGCAACGCGTCCAGCGTTTGCTTTACCTCCGGCGCAAGATCGGACGGGGACATATTCGCAAGCAGGGCGCGGTATTTCTCATTCTTCCATGTTGCAAGCGCCTGTTTTTCCTCTGCACAGTAGGCGCGCGGCGCTTTTTCCAGCACGACCTCAAGGCTTTCCATCCGCGAAACGCCGCGCTGGCGGGCGTTGTCGGCGCGGTCAAAGCCGCTTGCGCCGATGCGCTCGGCCAGTACTTTCCAAGCCTGATAGTGGTATTCGTCCGTCGAGCAGATCACGCCGTCCAGATCGAAGACGATGCCGAGATATTTTCCCATGTTCGTCATCCCTTGCTGCGGCGCCTGGCCAGAAATTTTTTCAGCGTCACCAGCTCGATGACCTTGTTTTCGTTGTTGAGATAGATGAGGAACAGCACCAGAATGACGGAGTTGATAATGCCGTAGATGGTGCTGGTGAAGGTGGTGTTCACGGCGTTCATGTTGCCGAAAGCGAGCTGCAAGAATTCATACCCGGCCACAGACACCACGATGGCGACTTGCTTGTTGCAGTAGCGGCCCGCAAAGCCCGCAAAAAACAGCGGGCAGAACGCATCGAACATCTTGCTGACGGTGCCGAAGTTGAGATAGCCCGACACGCGGGTGTACTGGATTTGGGCCCCGAACAGAAAGCCGGCCGCACCGGCCATGCCGCCCGCGATCACATAGCACAAAAGCGCGTTTTTATATTCGTTCGCGCCCGTGTTCACGGCGATGGTCTGGCCGCTTTGCAGCGCGCGGTAGTCATAGCCGAAGCGGGTGTAGTGGAACACGAGAACCATAAACGCCAGCGCCGTGGCCAAAATCAAAAACAGGAATATAGGCGAGCCGCCGTTTGCGCCGATGAAGGTCTTCAGCGCGCCGGAGATCTGGGGCTGCAGTGTCACGACGCTGTTGCTCTCCGTGCCGCCGGCGATGATGTAGGCGATGGCCTCGTACAAAAGCGTCACGCCCAGTGAAACGATCATGGGCGGCAGACGCAAAATGAGATACAGACAGCCGGACACAAGTCCGCCCAGAAGCCCCGTGCCAAGGCCCGCCAGAAGCAGCAGCGGCACATTGCTCACGCCCTTGCAGGCCAGCATGATGACTACCGTGCTCGACAGGATGATGATCGCGCTGACGGAGAAGTCAAAACGCCCGGAATGGAGGTTAATGGACACGGCGAAGGCTACCAGCGACAGGTAGGCCAGTCCGTAGAAATAGGTGGACAGGGACAGGCTGTCCTTAAAAAGCACGGTACCAAAGCTGCGGCACATGAGCATCGATGCGATCAGACACACGAGCGGGATGACCGCGATGCCGCCGATGCGCTTGAAAAGCTTCATAACAGGGGAAGTTTTTTTCATGGTGGCTCCTTTCCGGGTCGGAAAAGTCATGGGGTTCTTATGGCAGCAATGCGTCCCTGGCGATGCGCTCCTGTCATAAGAACAGGGGGGCGGGCCTGCCGCACCCCGTAGGATGCGACAGGCCGCGAAAGGAGAAGAGAAGAAGATTACTGGAAGTCGAGGCAGGGAATGCCGCTTTCGTACTCGATCATAGCGGCCATCATACCGCCAACACGGTAAGCGTGGGTCTCGGCACCGAACATGATGGAGCCGCCGAAGATGGCGAAGTCGGTGTAGCCCTGCTCGATGTAATACTTGGCCATGCGATAGCCGACCTCGGCCTCGTTGTACTTGGCCGGGCCAACCGCGCCCAGATAGTTATCCAGCGTGCGCAGGTCGACAAGGTCGTCCTCCTCGGGATGGGCGGCGAACACCACGAACATGAGATCGTTGTCCTGGCAGGTGGTGGCCTGATCGTACACGCTGCCGGAGCTCATGGAGATCACGGCGTCGTAACCGGCGGCGGCCCAGGTCTGGATCTGGTTGACTTCGTTGGTGGCGTTGCCCTCGGTGGACTCGGAGAAGGTGACGGTGAAGCCAAACTCGCCGGCAAGATAGCTCAGATATGCCTCATAGGCCAGCGATTCGTCGGAGGTGACGTCGTTGCGCAGAAGGCCGATCTTGTATTCCTTGGCAAGGGTTTTGAGTTCCGTGGAGCCGAGCTCTTCCTTCACGCTCTTGACCTTGGCCCAGTCGGCGTTTGCGGTCTTGGCCATGAAGCTGTCGTGGTCGGCGTCCATCAGCGCGGAGACAACACCGGCGTTGAAGGCGTAGTTGCCATCGGTATCCTCGGTCATGATCTCGCCGAGCTCCTCGGGACTGTGGGCGATCAGGTGGCTCATGGTGACCGCGGCGGCATTGCCGTCGGCATCGACGAGCTTATCGCCTTCCAGGCCGCGCAGCAAAATGGCCACGGCGGGAGCGATCATGGAGGGATAGGAGCCGGAGCAGAAGGTGTAAACGCCGCCGTCGAGCAGATCGGCGAATTCCTGCGTCAGGGAGTCAACGCCGCCGACGCGGATCTCGGTCTCGTCCGCCATGCGGGGCAGGCTGCCGAAGTTGAAGGCAAACTGGGCCGAGCCGGAGGCCAGAACGACCTGCTCGCCGGAGTTGGCCATCTGGGCGATGGAGCCGAACCAGGCGTCGTCGAAGTTGTAGCCCTGGGCGTAGCCGGTGACCTTGAAGATCTCGGAGTCAAGACCGTTGAGATCAAGGGTCTGATCGCTGCGCAGCTGCTCGGCGATGTCGGCATAGCTGGTGCTGCCCTTGTAGTTGGTGTTGTAAGCGGGCTCGGCTGCTTCCTCGGTTTCCTCGGCGCTCTCTTCGGTGGGCTCGGCTGCGGTGGTCTCGGTGGTTTCTTCCGCTGTGACTTCGGGCTCGGCGGGCGCTTCGGGCTCGCTCGTGCTGCCGCAGGCGGCCAGACTCAGGATCAGTGCCAGAACCAAACTCAGCGCCAGCAGATGGGATGCGAATTTTTTCATGTTGTCCTCCTCTATTGAAATTTTTTAGTATTGTTATAGTGTTGCCACTGAATAACCGGTCAGCGCGGCAGCTGCTTGGTGCGGTAGCTGAGCGAAAGCAGCGTGACCACGGTCAGAAACAGCACGGCCTTCACGATCTGCGTCACGGCGGAGCCGGTGTTCGATTCGAGCAGCAGCAGCGTCATGAACTGGTCGAGAAACGCCATGGAGAAGCCGCCGATGAACGCCGCCAGCGCCTTCGAGCGCGGTCCGCCGGAGATGGCCATGCCGCCGAACACGATGGCGATGAGCATATTCATGCCCACGCCGCCGCCGGAGGATGTGGAGATGGACACATCCTGCAAAATGGTGAAAAAGGCGGCCAGACCGATGCCGAGACCGGCGATAACGAAGGAGAAGATCGTGATGGAGGCGGGGGCGATGCCAGTGAGCCGGGCGCAGACCGGGTTGCCGCCGATGAATTTCTGCCGCCGGCCCATTTTCATATAGTTGAACAAAAAGGCGCACAGCAGCACGAAGATGACCAAAATCAAAAGCTGGAACCAGATGTTGCCGATGACCTGATAGTACACATTGTCGGGGTTGCTGGCGCGCGACAGCCGTGTGTCGATGCCGCCGGCGTCCACATTGGAGATGATGAGGCTCGAAAGCGCCGAGAACACGCTCATCATCGCGATGGTCATAACAAACACCGGCAGATTGAAAACCGAGGCCAGCGCCGCGTTCAAAAGCGACAGCAGCACGCACACCACGATGCAGACCGCCAGCATCAAAAGCAGGCTGCCTGTCCATGTGTAAACCGCCGCGCCCAGTGCCGCGCTCACCAGCATATTCGCGCCCAGAGAAAGGTCGAACGAACCGATGGCGAAGATAAACGTGGCGCCGGTGGCCAGAAAGCCAACGATCATGGCGCGCTTGATGACGACCTGCAGATTCGTTCCCACGGCATAGCCGCGCGTGAGACAGATCAGGAAAAACATCGCCGCCAGAACAACGGTGCCTGCGATGGGGATGTAGTTGATCAGCCGCTTCATCCGCAGGGCCTGCCGCAGCTTCTTCTGCTGGTAGGCGCTGGCGCTGAGGGGCTGTTTATCCAGGCTTGTCATGCGGTCCCCTCCTTAAATCATGTACTGGATGATCTCCGCGTCGGTAAGATCGGCTCTTCGGGAAAATTCCTTCGTGATGCGGCCGTCCTTCATGATGATGAGCCGGTCGCTCATGCCCATCAGCTCGGTCATCTCCTCGGAGATCATGATGATGGTTTTGCCCTGCTGCTTCATTTCATACATCATGTGATACATCGCCTGCTTCACGCCAACGTCGATGCCGCGGGTGGGGCAGTCGAGGATCAGAATGCTCGAATCGCAGCCGATCCACTTGCCGAAAACCACCTTCTGCTTGTTGCCGCCGGAAAGCTGGGAGACCTCCTGGTCGATGGAGAAGCATTTGATCTGCATCCGCTCCTTCTGCTCCTCCACATAGCGCTTTTCACGGCCGTAGGTGATGAGGAAATTTTTAATGGCGAAGCGGTCGAGCCCTGCGATGGCGATGTTGTCGCGGATGCTGGTGAGGGTGTTGAGCGATTCCACATCGCGGTCCTTGGCCACATAGCCGATGCCGCGCTTGATGGCGAAGGCCGGATTTTCGATCTCCTCGCCCTCGCTTTTCCGGGTGTACACCTTCACGGTGCCGCTGGCGGGCTTGATGTCGCCGAAGAGGACCTTGCCCACGGTGTGCATCCCGCAGTGGGAAAGCCCGCCGATGCCGAGGATCTCCCTGGCGTGAGCCTGGAGGCTGAAATCCACCATCTGGTCGCCCAGATTGGCGTTTTCGATCTCCAATACAACCTGCTCGCCGCACGAGCCGTCCCAGTCGCTGCGGTAATAGTCGCCCTCCATCTCGCGGCCGATCATGGACGCGCGGATGGCATCGTCGTTGTATTCCTCGCGATCGAAGGTGCGGATGATGTGGCCGTCGCGCAAAACGGTCAGCGTGTCGCACTTTTCCTTGATCTCGTCGAGATCGTGGGAGATGAACACCACGCTGCGGCCGCTGTCGCGCATACGCTGCATCAGACCATATATAATGTCGCGCCCCGTCTGGGAAAGGGCGGTGGTGGTCTCGTCCACCACGATCAGCTCCGGCTGCTGCATCCATACCTTGGCCACCTCCACCAGCTTGCGGTCCTGCATATCCAGGCGGTCCGTCATGGCGGAAGCGTCGATGTGGCTCGCGCCGATGTCATCGAGCGCCTGCTGTGCCGCGCGCAGCATGGCCTTGCCGCGGATGGGCCCCCAGCGCTTGCCGTCTTTGCCCCGGAAGGCGGCGAATTGTCCGGTTTGGCACAGGAACATATTCTCCGCCACGGTGATCTCCGGCACGGTGCCGGTCTCCTGCACGATCATGCCCACGCCGTGAGCCGCGGCCCAGTGCATGGATTCCGGCTGCCAGAGCTCGCCCTTGTAGAACATTTCGCCGGAGTCTGCCGGCTGCATTCCGGAAAAGATGGAGGTCACGGTGGATTTGCCGGAGCCGTTTTCGCCAATGAGGCCCCGAACCTCGCCGCGCTTGACGATCAGATCAACATGGTCAAGCGCCACCACCGGGCCGAAGGTCTTGGTGATGGAGCGGCACTCCAGGATGATGTCATTGCTTTGTAGCTGCTGCATACGCACACCTCTTGAAAGAAATTAGAGTGTGGTTTTGATGGGCAAAACAAAACCGCATTTCTTTTGATGGCCCATCAGATTTTCATTTATTTGCACAAAATAACATAAATATGGCGGCCGTTTTCACGTCCTGTTGTCTATTATTATAGAGAAAATCTCGAAGATGGCAATTTTATTTGTTATGAAACTGTGTTCATGATTTATCAATTTTTATTTTTTTGGAGTGGGAGCAGATTGGACAATCAAAAAATCCGCGGCTTTAATCTTAAATTTTGATAGCTGCTATTGACAAAATATAAGCCCTGTTATACATTGCCGATGAGGTGACGGCGATGAACGATGTGTATGAGCTGATGCAAAAAGCGCCCAATATACCCTTCCGATTTCAGATACAGCGTTTGACGGATGTGCACAAGCACTGGCACGCCGAGGTGGAGATCATTCTGGTCCTGCGCGGCACGGTGACGGTGACGCAGCCGGAGCGCGCAAGCACACTGGGACGGGATGACATCCTGCTGATAAACCGCAGCCAGATCCATGAGCTGCACAGCGCGGACGGCTGCGATGTGCTGTCCTTCCAGCTCGATCTCGGCAAGTTCGGTCTGCCGCAGGAGGAGCTGCACGAGCTGTATTTTGACTGCGATTCCAGCCGCGTGCCCAGCCGCACGCGCTACACCAATCTGAAAGCGCTCATCGCCCTGATCGTCCAGCGCAACTCCACGCCCGACGACGGAATGGTGTATGACAACAAATCCTTTGCCTACAGCATGCTCAAGGAACTCACGCAGCATTTCCCGGCGGCAAAGCCGCTCGCGGCTCAAAGCCAGGAGAAATATCTCGAGCGCATGAACGCCATCGTTCGCTATGTGGACAGTCACTACCGGGAGAACATGAGCCTTGTGCAGCTGGCGGAGGCGGTGCATCTGTCGCCGCCGTATCTGTCGTCCATGTTCACGAAATACCTGGGCGTCACCTTTTCGGAATACTATAACAGCGTGCGGTTAAGCTACGCCACCCGAGACCTTTTGAACACGGAAGACCCCATCGATCTTGTCGCCACTCGCAACGGCTATGCCAACGCGCAGGCCTTTGTGCGCGCATTCAAAAGCGTATACAATATACTGCCGAGCGCCTACCGCCGCCAGCACAGCGGCCAGAGCCTCTTTGGCATGGGGCGGGACAACCGCACCGCCTTCGCAGACGGCGACGGCCGCCCAAACGAAAACATCATCGATCTCAGCGGTCTTATGCGCTATCTGCCGCGCGACCGGACGGCGCTGGCCTCTCCCGCGCAGGAGGATGTGATACAGACCACGGCATCCGCCCAGTGGAGCCACATTTCCGGCGCGTGGAGCCAGACCTACCGGGGGCTTGTTGGCATCGGCAGCGCCAAGCAGATCCTGCTGCGCGAGACCCAGCGCCAGCTCGAGGAGATACAGGCGCAGATCGGCTTTGAGTTCATCAAATTCCACGGCCTGTTTTCCGATGAAATGATGGTCGTAAGCCGCGATAACAGCGGCGCGCTGCATTTTAATTTCCGCCTGGTCGATATGGTGTTCGACTACTTGTTCTCCATCCGGCTAAAGCCGGTTTTGCAGCTTTCGTTCATGCCCCTGGCGCTGGCGCAGGATCCGGAAAAGCGCATCTTTGACGGCCGCTACAACACCTCCCAGCCCGCGAAGCTGGAGGAATGGTGTCTGCTGGTGAAAACCTTTGTTGAGCATCTGTTTTCCCG
>CAYROZ010000050.1:0-12694 GCA_964426125.1 uncultured Oscillospiraceae bacterium | reverse complement strand
GGCCACATGGGGCACGCGCTTGGGCTTTAGATGGGCATAGGCCTTCTCCCGCAGCCACGCAAGCTCGGGCTTCGCGCCGTAGAGCCGCTGGCGGATGATCTCGGCATACACCGCGTCCGGAATATACCCGCTCCCCTTCCGCTGCGGCAAAAGCGCGCGCAGCTCGGATGAGGAGATGTCGATCGGCTCGCTGCCGATCACGATCACGGACGCGCCGTAGCGCCGCTCGACCTCGGCTTTTTTGCGCTCGATGGCCTCGCGCTCGCCCGCACTGCGGGCAAACACGCCGATGGCCGCAAGCCGCGTAATGACCTCCGGCTCGTGCCATTCGTCCAGCGTGAGGAACATATCCGTGCCCATCAAAAAGCACAGGCGGCACTTCGGATACTTCGCGGCCATCTCGACCAGCGTGTCGGAGGTGTAGCTTTTTCCGGCGCGGTTTATCTCAAGGTCGAGCGTTTCGGCGCCGGGGATCGACCGGGCCATACGGCGTGTCAGCTCCAGCCGCTGGACCGGACTTGGGCTGCCCCGGTCAAGCTGTTTGTGCGGCGGCTCATAGTCCGGCACAAGAAACAGCTTGTGCGGCTGAAGCTGGGCTTTGGCTGCGCTCACCGCGCGGACATGGCCCGTGTGCGGCGGATTGAAGCTTCCGCCGTAAATCGCGATATCGATCATTTCGGCAGCGCGATCTTCGGGGCCTTGGTGCTCTTTTTATATATGGAAAACACCTTGCCGATCACCTGCACACCGTCGCAGCCGCACGCCTCGCACAGCGCGCTCTGCGCCTCGGCGGGCGTGACGGGGCTGTTTTCCAAAACCTTGCCCTTGACGAGCTCGCGCGCGGCGAGGGCGTTGTTGGCCTCGGTCACAATGGCGTCGGTCACGCCGGCCTTTCCAATGTAAAGGATGGCCTCCTCCTTCTGCGCCAGAGCGCGCAGATAGGCTCTTTGCTTTCCTGTCAGCATAGTTTCTCAAGCTCCTTTCGAAACGCGGCAAGCGCGCGGGCTCTGTGGGAAATTTGATTTTTTACATCCTGCCCCAAAACGGCGAAGGACTGGTCATAGCCCTCCGGGCAGAAAACGGGATCATAGCCAAAACCGGCCTCGCCCATCATGGGCTGCGTTAAAATGCGGCCGGGGCACTCCCCGCGCGTGCGCAGGATGCGTCCGCCGGGCATAATGCAGCAGATGGCCGAGACAAATTTAGCCGAGCGGTCGGTCTTGTCCTTCATGACCTCCAGCAGGTATTCGTACTTCTGCCGGTCGGTCCAGTCCTTGCCGCCGCCAAAGCGCGCCGTGTTCAGTCCGGGCGCACCGTCCAGCGCCGTGACGCACAGGCCGGAATCGTCCGCCACAACGGGAAAATGGCTGAAGGATACGACCGAGCTTGCCTTGAGATAAGCGTTTTCCTCAAAGGTCTCGCCCGTTTCGTTCACTTCAAAATTCGCCCCCACGGCGCTTTGCGGCACCACGGTGATGTTGAGCGGGGCCAGAATTTCGCGGAACTCGCGCAGCTTTCCGGCGTTATTCGATGCAAGCACGATCGTCATGACAACAGCTCCTTTGCAAACTGCTTGGCGTCGAACGGCAAAAGATCGTCCACGCCTTCACCAACGCCCACGAACTTCACGCCCACGCCGAGCTTGCGCCCGATGGACAGCACCACGCCGCCCTTGGCCGTGCCGTCGAGCTTTGTGAGAACGATGCCGGTCACACCGGCGGCCTTGGTGAAGCTCTCGGCCTGCAGGATGCCGTTTTGCCCCGTGGTCGCATCGAGCACGAGCAGCGTTTCCATGTCGCAGTCCGGCAGCTCTTTGGCGAGGATCTTATAGATCTTCGCCAGCTCGTTCATGAGATTCTGCTTGTTGTGAAGCCGCCCGGCGGTATCGACAATAATGAGATCCGCGCCGCGCGCACGGGCCGCCGCGATGGAGTCGTACACCACCGCACCGGGGTCGCCGCCCTCGCCATGGCGCACGATGTCGCAGCCGACGCGCTCAGCCCAGATGGCAAGCTGCTCGCTGGCCGCCGCGCGGAAGGTATCCGCCGCGCAAAGCAGGACCTTTTTGCCCTGATTTTTATACAGCTTCGCCATCTTGCCGATAGTGGTGGTCTTGCCCACGCCGTTTACGCCCACGACCAGAATGACCGCGGGATTTGTGCCAAGCTTCATGGTGCTGTCGCCCGCCTCGGTCATCTGCGCGGCGAGGATATCCTCCAGCTTTTCGCGTATCTCGCTTTCCTTGCGGATAAAGCGCGCCTTGCAGGCCTCCTGAAGCTGACTGACCGTCTCCTCCGCGATCTCCACGCCGGAGTCGGCCAGGATGAGCGCTTCCTCCAGCTCCTCAAAGAAATCGTCGTCGGTGTCCTTGAAGCCCTGAAACAGGCTTGCCAGCCCGCCCTGTTTTTTCTTAAAAAGTCCCATAGTAAAAACTCCCTTAGTTTTCCGCCGTTTTCTGCGCCTCGGCCAGATCCAGCTCGATCACGCGGCTGACGCCCTTTTCCTGCATCGTTACGCCGAACAGCACGTCCGCCTGCTCCATGGTGCCGCGGCGGTGCGTGATGGCGATGAACTGCGTTTTGTCCGACAGCGTGCGCATATATTCCGCATAGCGCGAAACGTTTTCCTCGTCCAGCGCCGCTTCGATCTCGTCCATGACGCAAAACGGCGTGGGCTTGACCTGCAAAATGGAGAAATACAGCGCGATGGCCACGAAGGATTTCTCGCCGCCGGAGAGCAGACTGATGCTCGATACCGCCTTGCCGGGCGGCTGGACCTTGATCTCGATGCCGCAGTTGAGCGGATCGGACTCGTCCTCCAGACTGAGTTTGGCGCGGCCGCCGCCGAACAGCTCCAAGAACGTTTGCGTGAAGCGCTCGGATATGAGCGCAAATTCGGTCGTGAAGATCTGCTCCATCTCGCGTGTAATGTCGCCGATGATGCCAAGCAGCTCGGTTTTTGCCTTCACGATGTCCTGCCGCTGGCCGGAGAGATATTCATAACGCTCAGAAACGCGCTCGTATTCCTCAATGGCGCCGAGATTCGGCGTGCCAAGGGCGGATATGCTGCGGCGCAGCGTGGTGATGTCGCGGTTGGCCGCCGTGATGCTGGCAAGCTCGATGCGCAGCGGCTGGGCCGCCGTTCGCGTAAGCTCGTAGTTTTCCCAGAGCTTGTCCACAAGCTGCTGCTCTTCCATCTCTGCCGCCAGCGTTTTGCGCTCGATGGATGCCACCAGCCGTTCCAGCTCCACGATGTTCTCGTTGCGGCGCTGGTTTTCGCGGTCCGCCTCCGTGCGGCGGGCCTCGAGCTGGAATTTCTGGTCGGTAACGGCGCGGATGCGGCTGCGGTAGCCCTCGGCCCGCGCGCTTAATTCCTCGGCGCGCTTGACCTTCTTTTCAAGCTCCGCGTCAATCTCGCCGTTTCGGCGCTCATAGCCCTCGATCAGCGCGCGGCGCTCGCCGCCGCCGGCCTGCATGGCGTTTATCACGGCCTCAAGCTGATCGGCGCTGGTTTTCTTCGCCTCCCGCTCCGCCGAAAGCGAGGCGGCGCGGCTGCGTTCGGCGGCCAATTGCTCCGCCGCTGTGTCCATATCGTAGCGCGCGGCGGCCAGTTCGCGTTCCGCCTTGGAAAGCGTTTCCGCCTTCTCCGCTCGTTTTTCCTCCAGCTCCGCGCTTTGCTTTCTCAGCCGCTCCAGCTCATTGGCGCGCGACAGCACGCCCGTGCCCTTCGCCGCCGAGCCGCCCGTCATGGAGCCGCCGGCATTGACCATCTGGCCATCGAGCGACACGATGCGGAAGCGGTTGTCGTATTTTTTTGCAATGGCCACGGCATCGCCCAGCGTTTGCGTAACGACCGTGCGGCCGAGCAGACTGGCAAACACGCCGGCATAGGCGCTGTCGTAGCGGCACAGCTCGCTGGCAAGACCGAGATAGCCCCGTTCGCCGCGCGGCGGATTTTGCAGCGCACTGCCGCGCACCGCGCTGATGGGCAGGAACGTGGCCCGGCCCGCATCCTGCCGCTTTAGATATTCAATGGCTGTGCGGCCATCCTCCTGCGTGTCCACCACGATGTTCTGGGCCGCAAAGCCCAGCGCCGTTTCGATGGCCAGCGCATAGCGGTCCTCGCTGCGGACAAGATTGGCCACCGGCCCGCGGATGCCGGGCAGTGTGCCGCGCTTTGACTCGCGCATGACGGTTTTGACCGCGCGGGAATAGCCCTCGTAGTCCTTTTCCATCTCCGAGAGCATATGGATACGGCTTTGCATACTGCGGCCATCGACGGTGAGCTTGGTAAGCTCCTCGCGCAGGGCGGCAAGCTTATTTTCGCGTCCCGCCATTTTCATGCGGTGACCGTTTACAACATTCGACAGCGAAGCGATGGTGCCGCCCAGCTCGCGTTCATCGGCGGCGATAGCCCCGATGCGCTCGTTGAGCTCATCGATCTGCTTCTGCACGGCGGCAATGCGCTCGCCATCGGCCTGCATATCGCCCTGCACACGCCTCACGGAGTCGAGGTTCGACTGCTTCTGGCTGCGCAGAACGGCCATGGCGCTTTCGTTATCGGCAATGTCGCCCTCCGTCTCGGACAGACGGGTGCGCAGCTGCTCGGCCTCCACGTCCTTCGCGCGCATTTTCTCCGCGATGGACTCGCCCAGCTCGTAGTTATCGGCCAGCGCCTGCCGCGCCCGGCCCAGATCGTCCCGCGCCTGCTCAAGCGACTGCTTGACGGCCGAGGACTGCTCGGCGAGTTTATCGAGCGTCATAAGCCAGGCCGAGACCTCCAGCGTTTTCAGCTGCTCGCGCAGAGCCAGATATTTCTTTGCCGTTTCCGACTGTTTTTTCAGCGGCCCGACCTGCAGCTCCAGCTCCTCGATCTTGTCGCCCACGCGCAGAAGGCTTTCGTCCGTGGCAGCGAGCTTGCGTTCAGCCTCCTCCTTGCGGTAGCGATAGCGGCTGATGCCGGCGGCCTCCTCGAATATCTCGCGGCGGTCGGTGGATTTGGCGGACACGATCTCCGCGATGCGCCCCTGCCCGATGATGGAGTAGCCATCGCGGCCAAGACCGGTGTCCATGAGCAGCTCGTGGATGTCGCGCAGGCGGACGTTTTCGCGGTTGATAAGATACTCGCTTTCGCCGGAGCGGTAATACCGGCGCGTGATGACCAGCTCATCGGAATCCACGGCGAAGCTGCGGCTGCGGTTGTCCAAAATAAGCGAAACCTGCGCCACGCCCAATGCGCCGCGCTTTTCCGTTCCGCCGAAGATGACATCCTCCATTTTGCTGCCGCGCAGCGACCGCGCCCGCTGCTCACCCATGACCCATAGGATCGCATCGGATATATTGGATTTGCCGGACCCGTTCGGCCCGACGATCATCGTCATATTCTTTTCAAATTCCAGAACCGTCTTTTCCGGGAAAGACTTAAAGCCCTGTATCTCAAGAGCCTTTAAATACACTCGTTCATTTCTCCTGTTGTGGTCTTTTTGCAATAATAATACAGAATATAGTATATTCCCATCAGAGGACAACGTCAAGCAGCAAAATTCCATTTTCGGCCGTTTTGCACGCCTTTACGTCAAGTGCGCGCAGCTGCTTGTCCCGCGCAAGGCGCTCAACGTTTGCCCGCTTTTGCCCGATCATCGCGGAAACAAGCCGTTCCGGCACGCCCAGCGTGATCGCCGCGCCCGGCGGCACATCGTGCATAAGCTCCATCGCCTGCCGCCGCAGCCGCTCCGAGCGCACAAGCTCCCCCAGCGCGGGATGGTACGCCCCGGCCACGGCCTCGCCGTTTGAAAGTTCCTGCGTGGGGTTGAGGCCAAGGCGGATGACCGGTATACCCGCCGCCTCAAACAGCGGCAGTATATCCGCGCACACGCGCACGGCATCCGCCACCGTATGCTCGCGATACTCCCCCGCCCGCCACAGCGCATAAAGCGGCGTATCGCGCACGATGACCGTGGGATAGATGCGCACGGCATCCGGCCGCAGGGCGATGATACGCCGCGCCGTTTCTATGTCCGAAGCATCGGACGCGCCGGGCAGGCCTGTCATCATCTGCAAAACGAGCCGGAAGCCACCGGCCTTGACGAGTGCCGCTGCACGCACAGTGTCCGCCGCCGTGTGGCCGCGGCCCGATGCCGCAAGCACGGCATCGTCCATCGACTGGCTGCCAAGCTCAATGATCTGCACCCGGCATCGGCGCGCTCGCGCGAGCGTTTTCTCGTCGATAGCGTCCGGCCTTGTGGAAAGGCGGATGGAATCGATCACGCCGCGGTCGATATACGGCTGCGCCGCGCCGAGAAGCTCCTCCTGCATATCCTCGCCCACCGCCGTGAAGCTGCCGCCGTAAAACGCAAGCTGCGCGCCCTGCATCCCCGCCTTTTCCGCCGCGTCCAGCGCCGCGCATACGTCACGGGCGCCACAGGGCAAAGGGCTGCCGGAAATGCGCTTCTGGTCGCAGAATACGCATTGCCTCGGGCAGCCCAAGTGCGGTACAAATATGGGAATGATGCTCCGCCGCGCCATCAGTGCTTCAGCCTTTCCCAGGCGCGTTTGGCGGCGGCACGCTCCGCTTCCTTTTTCGACTTGCCGACACCCTCGGCCGAGCCCTGCGGGAAGCATACGCGCGCAGTGAAGGTTTTGTTGTGGTCGGGGCCGGACTCGGCGATGATCTCATACGTCGGAGCCGAACCGCCGTTTTGCTGCAAAAGCTCCTGCAGCATGGTTTTATAGTCCTCGCGCACAAAGCGACGCCCGGCCAGACCGTCGGAGAGGATCTGCGCATAGATAAACTTCTGCGCGCATTCAAGACCCCCGTCCGTGAAGATGGCGGCGATGACCGCCTCCACCGCGTCGGCCAGAATGGACGGACGGCTGCGCCCGTCGTTTCCCTCCTCGGCGCGGCCGAGGCGCAGATAATCGCCCAGGCCCAGCGTTTGTGCCACCTGGTGGAGACTTGCCTCGCACACAAGTTCCGCCCGCAGCCGGCTCATCTCCCCCTCCGGCATATCCGGCCGGGTGGTGAAGATGGTCTGCGCGGTGTAAAAGCCCAAAACCGCATCGCCCAGAAATTCCAGCCGCTCGTTTGAGTGCAGCGGCGGATGCTCGTTGGCATAAGACGAGTGCGTCAGCGCCGTTTCCAGCAGACTGCGGTCACGGAAGCGATATCCGATTTTCTCCTCGAGCGCCTGCATTACAGATCGGTGTGCGCCTTGACGTACTCCGCCAGATCGCCCACAGTGCGGATCTTCTTCAGATCCTCCTCGGCCACTTCGCCCATGCCGAACTCCTCCTCCAGCTCGATGGTCAGCTCGACCACATCGAGGCTGTCGGCGCCCAGATCGTCCACAAAGGACGTATCCTCGTGGATGTCCTCCGGCTCCAGACCAAACTGCGTGCAGATCTTCTCAACGATTTTTTCGTAAACCATAATAATTCTCCTTATTCTGCTGTAATTTTCATAGAATCGATGTTTGCTTCTATCGTTTCGATAACGCCGGCCTCGGCAAAGGCGATGGCCTGACGAACCGCGCTGCGGATGGCCCGGGCGTCGGATGAGCCATGGGCCTTGACCACGGGCTTGGAGATACCCAGCAGCGCCGTGCCGCCGATCTCGTTGACGTCCATGGTGGATTTGAAGGCGTAGAGGTCTTTTTTGATGACCAGCGCCGCCAGCTTGTTTTTGAGGTTTTTATAAAGAATATTCTTGATGCTGCCGAACATGAATTTCGCCGCGCCCTCGATGGTTTTGAGCATGACGTTGCCGGAAAAGCCGTCCGCCACCATCACGTCCACCTCGCCGCGCAGAAGGTCGCTGCCCTCGCGGTTGCCAATGAAGTTCAGCCGTCCGCTCTCCGACGCGGTGCGCAGCGCGGCGTTGGTCTGCTTGCGCAGGTCGTCGCCTTTTTCATCCTCCGCGCCCACGTTCAAAAGCGCCACGCGCGGCTTTTCGATGCCGAGGATGCGCTCGGCGTAAAACGCGCCCATGTGGGCAAATTGCAGCAGATATTCCGGCGTGCACTCCACATTCGCGCCGCAGTCGATGAGCATGACACCCTTGCCGCCATTCGGAAGCACGGGAGCCAGCGCCGCCCGGCGGATGCCGCGGATGCGCTTTACGATCAGCGTGGCCCCGGTGAGCAGAGCGCCGGTCGAACCGGCGGACACCACCGCGTCGCCCGCGCCGTCGCGCAGAAGATTAAGCGCCACGGTCATGGAGGCGTCCTTTTTCCGGCGCGTGGCCGTGCTGGGATCGTCGCTCATGGTGATGACCTCGCTCGCGGGATGCACGGTGATATGGCTGTTACCGGCCGCGCCGCAGTCGTCGAGGCATTTTTTCACGGCGTCCTCCAGGCCGACCAGAACGATGTCCACGCCAAATTCCTTCTGCGCGTCCACCGCGCCCTGCACAATGGCCTGCGGGGCATTGTCGCCGCCCATGGCGTCGATGATGATCTTCATAGCCAGTCGCTCCTTTCCGTGACGGAATCGATAAATTCCAGCGAACGCTTGGCGATCGCCAGATTCTTTTCGCGCTTGTTGCGGATGCGCTCGCCGAGGCCTTCGATGATGCCGAAGTTGATGTTCATCGGCTGGAACTGGCCGGACAGCGCGCCGTTTTGGATATACTGCGCCAGCGCGCCGATGGCGGTCGTGCGCGGAAAATCGATGGGTTCGAGGCCTTTGAGCCGCCGCGCGGCTTCCACCGCGGCCAAAAAGCCGCTGGCGCACGATTCCACATAGCCCTCCACGCCGGTCATCTGGCCGGCAAAGGCGATGCGCGGGTCGCTTTTCAGACGGTAATAGGCATCGAGCAGACCGGGCGATTTCAAAAACGTATTGCGGTGCATTTTGCCATAGCGCAGATATTCCGCGTTCGCAAGCGCCGGGATCATGCCGAACACGCGCCGCTGCTCTGGGAAGGTAAGGTGGGTCTGGAAGCCCACGAGATTATAAACCGTGCCCTCGGCATTGTCGCGCCGCAGCTGCACCACGGCGTAGTTGCTTTTGCCGGTTTCCGGGTCGCGCAGACCCACAGGCTTGAGCGGCCCATAGCGCAGGGTGTCCTGTCCCCGGCGGGCCATGACCTCCACGGGCATACAGCCTTCGAACACGCCGGAATCCTCAAAGCCGTGCACCGGCGCTTCCTGCGCGTTTTTCAGCTGCTCCACAAAGGCGGTGTACTCCGCCTCGTTCATGGGGCAGTTGATGTAGTCGGCGTCGCCCTTGCCATAGCGCGAGCCGAACCACGCGCGGGTCATATCGATCGACTCAAAGGCGATCAGCGGTGCGGCGGCGTCGTAGAAGTGGAGGAACTCATCCCCCGGGCAGCGCGCCGCGATGGCCGGAATGAGCGCATCGCTCGTGAGCGGGCCGGTGGCCACGATGACCTCGCCGTCGGGAATATCCTCGAGCTCCCGCTCGTCGATCTCGATGTTCGGATGGCTGCGCAGCGCCTCGGTGACGGACGCGGCAAAGGCCTCGCGATCGACCGCCAGCGCCCCGCCGGCAGGCACACGATGGGCCTCGGCACAGCGCATCACAAGGCTGCCCATCCGCCGCAGTTCTTCTTTTAAAAGACCCACCGCGTTGGACAGATCGTCTCCGCGCAGGGAGTTGGAGCAAACCAGCTCGCAGAAAAGCGGCGAGGTGTGCGCCGGTGTCATGCGCACAGGCTTCATGTCGATCAGCCGCACGCGCAGTCCCCGCTGGGCCAGCTGCCACGCGGCCTCGGACCCGGCCAGTCCCGCGCCGCAAACGGTAATGTCAGCTGTCATGCTTCCTCCGTTTCGGCGGTTTTCTTGGCCGCAGTTTTTTGGGTGGTCGTCTTTTTCGCCGTGGTTTTCTTGGCGGCCGTTGTTTTCTTGGCCGTTGTGGTCTTTTTTCCCGTGGTCTTTTTGGCGGCCGTCTTCTTCGCCGCAGGTTTTTTCTCCTCCGCCGTTTCCGTTGTCTCCGTCTTTTCGGCGCCGTCCTCGGTCTTCGCCGGACGGCGGCGGTAGCCGCGCTTATCCTCCGGCAGGAAGTTGGGGCATTCCTCGTTGATGCAGAAGGGCTTTCGCTGACCCTTGCCGGAAAGCTTGAACATGGTTTTGCCGCATTCGGGGCAGTTGTCCTTTGTGGGCACATCCCAGGTCATGAAGCCGCAGGTCTTGCTGTTTTCACAGGCGTAGAACGGATAGCCCTTGCGGCTGGTGCGCTTGAGCATACGGCCGCCGCAGCGCGGGCATTTGCCCGGCATTTCCACCACGATGGGCATCGTGAACGAGCACTCGGGATAGCCGGGGCAGGCCAGAAAACGCCCGAAGCGTCCGCTTTTGAAAACAAGATTTTTCCCGCAGTTGGGGCAGATCTCGGCAGACACTTCATCCGGCACCTTCAAATGGATGCCCTGCAGGGCCTCCTCCGCCTTTTCAAGCGATTCGTTAAAGCCGCCGTAAAACTCACCGAGAACGCTCTTCCACGGCGTCTCGCCCTCCTCGACCTTATCGAGATCGGACTCCATGTGCGCCGTGAATTTCACATCCACGATGTCGGGGAAGCGCTCCTCCATCAGGCCGTTTACGGTCTCGCCCAGCGGCGTGGGACGGAGATACTTGCCCTCCTTCACAACGTACTCGCGCGCCGTGATGGTGGTGATGGTCGGCGCATAGGTGGACGGACGGCCGATGCCCTTTTCCTCCAGCGCACGGATGAGCGTGGCTTCGGTGTAGCGCGCGGGAGGCGAGGTGAAGTTCTGCTCGCGCTTGAGATCGCGGCAGGTCAGGTTCTCCCCTTCCTCCAGCTCCGGCAGCGGCTTTTTGCCGCCGGATTCTTCTTCCTCGTCCTTATTCTCCTCATACACCGCGGTGTAGCCGGGGAATTTGATGGCCGAGTGCGAGGCGCGGAAGCTGTAGCCCGCGCATTCCATGCTGACGGTGATGTTGTCATAGACAGCATTGGCCATCTGGCTGGCCGTGAAGCGGCCCCAGATCAGCCGGTACAGGCGGTACTGCTCGCCGGTGAGGCTTTTGCGGACCATGTCGGGCGTGAGACTGGGGATACTGGGGCGGATGGCTTCGTGCGCGTCCTGGGCATTGGAGCCGGTTTTGAAGCGGCGGGGCTTGCCGTAGTAGTACGGTTCGCCGTAGTGCTCCTTGATGAACGCCCCGGCGGCGGCCAGCGCATCCTCGGACAGACGCAGCGAGTCGGTACGCATATAGGTGATCAGACCCACGGTGCCCTCGCCCTCGATGTCCACGCCTTCATACAGCTGCTGCGCGATGGACATGGTGCGCCGCGGCGTCATGCCCAGACGGCGCGAGGCCTCCTGCTGAAGCGTGGAGGTGATGAACGGAGGCGACGGGCTGCGCTGCTTGGAGCCGTGCTTGACGGTTTGCACCGTGAAGGGCTTGCCCGCGATGGCACGGACGACCGTTTCGACCTCCTCGACGTTTTTCAGTTCCTTTTTCTTCTCGCCCTCGCCGTGGAACTGCGCCGTGAAGCGCGCGCCGTCCTGCTTTTCAAGCTCGGCGTGAAGATACCAGTATTCCTCGGGCGTGAAGTCGCGGATCTCCTTTTCGCGGTCGATGACCATGCGCGTGGCCACGGACTGCACGCGTCCGGCAGAAAGACCCTTGCGCACCTTGCGCCACAGAAGCGGCGAAAGCTTATAGCCCACGATGCGGTCAAGGATGCGGCGCGCCTGCTGCGCGTCCACCAGATTTTGATCGATGTCGCGCGGATGGGCCAGACCCTCGCGCACAACGTTTTTCGTGATCTCGTTGAAGGTGATGCGCCGGGCCTTTTCGTCCGGCAGCTCCAAAAGCTCCTTCAAGTGCCAGCTGATGGCCTCGCCCTCGC
This sequence comes from uncultured Oscillospiraceae bacterium, assembly GCA_964426125.1. Lineage (GTDB taxonomy): Bacteria > Bacillota > Clostridia > Oscillospirales > Oscillospiraceae > CAJOIG01. The sequence continues at coordinate 857 of CAYROZ010000050.1, read as the reverse complement.
GGTCCGGGTCGGTTGCGAGATAGACGGTACCGGCGCTCTTCGAGGCTTTTTTCAGCTCCGATATAACGGCCTCGCGGCCTTTCACAGGCTGGTAGTTCGGCTCAAAGTCGTTTTCCAAATCGACGCCCATGGTGTTTTTCGGCAGATCACGCAGATGTCCCATCGAGGCGACCACCTTGTAGTCGCTGCCGAGGTATTTCTCGATCGTCCGGGCCTTGGCCGGGGACTCCACGATCACCAGATCCTTTTTTGCCATGCTGATTTATCCTTTCTGTGATGCCAGAGAGTATCGCTTGTTTTCCTGCCGCACGATGCCCGCGATCTCCAGCAGCGTAAGCGCCGCCATCACCCGCTGGGCAGGAAGGCCGGTTTTGGCCGTGATGTCATCGGCCAGCATATCCGGCTGGGTCAACGCCAGCGCAACGGTTTTCTGCGCCTCCGGCAGACTCTGGATTTTTTCCACTAGGTCAATATAAAGCAGGTCCTGCGCCTTGTCAATCTCTTTTTTTAAATGTATCGGCTCGCTCGCCGTCTGCGTCGGTTTCTGCGTCGGTTGAAAATCCAGGCGATAGTGCTCCATAATGTCCTGCCCGCTCGTGACCGGCACCGCGCCCTGGCGCAAAAGACGGTTCGTTCCCGCGCAGGCGGCCGCATCGGCATTGCCCGGCACGGCGAACACATCGCGGTTTTGTTCCAGCGCGTGTCCCGCCGTGACCAGCGAGCCGCTGTGGGCCGGCGCTTCCACCACGACCACGCCGAGACTGAGCCCGGAGATGATGCGGTTGCGCTCCTTGAAATTCCAGGGCATCGTGCGCATACGCGGCGGATACTCGCTCACCAGCGCACCGGTGGCCGCG
>CAYROZ010000049.1:0-12793 GCA_964426125.1 uncultured Oscillospiraceae bacterium | reverse complement strand
GGCTTTGTGAAGTTCATCAAGGGCATGGCTCCCGCCATGATCACGGCCTTCACCACCACCTCCTCCAACGCCACGCTGCCTCTGACCATCGAGTGCTCCAATGAGCTCGGCTCGGAGCCTGAGATCAGCTCCTTTGTTCTGCCCCTGGGCGCCACCATCAACATGGACGGCACCGCCATCTACATGGGCGTTTGCTCCATCTTCATCGCCTGCTGCTACGGCATCGACCTGACGCTCGGCCAGATGGGCATGATCGTCCTCACGGCCACGCTGGCCTCCATCGGCACGGCGGGTGTCTCCGGCGCCGGCATGATCATGCTGGCCATGGCGCTCGAATCCGTCGGCCTGCCGGTCGCCGGTATCGCCATCATTGCCGGTGTCGACAAGCTGTTTGACATGGGCCGCACCACGCTGAACATCACCGGCGACGCGACCTGCGCGCTGTATATGTCCCGCCTCGACCGCAAGGCGGTTGAGCGCAAGGCCGCCAAGGCCGCGAAATAAGCGGAAAAACAAATCAAAGCCAAAGGGATGTCGAAGCTTCGGCATCCCTTTTCGATTGCCCCGAAAAAAACGGGCGGATAGTATCCGCCCCTACGAGAGGAAACGGGAGAGACGGCGTGTATTCAGCGAGGGAAATGCGCTGCGGCTTTCAATGCTTGAGCGCTTGAAAAGAAGCTGTAGGAGCGGATATCATCCGCCCGCAAAAAAGCCCCGCCGGTCATATGACCGACGGGGTTTGGTGCTTTGCTTGCTTATTTCATGAATAGCTTCACGAGCATGTGCTTGATCTTGCCGTAGGGGAAGTAGCGCAGGGCGGGATCGGACCAGGTGCCGCGCGTGAGAATGCTGCGGTAGTGGGTGAAGGTGTCGAAGGTTTTTTTGCCGTGGTAGCAGCCCATGCCGCTCGCGCCCACGCCGCCGAAGGGCAGCTTGGTGCCGGAAACGTGCATCACGGTGTCGTTCAGACACCCGCCGCCGAACGAGCAGCGGTCGAACACCTTGTGCTGCACGGCCTTATCCTTGGCAAACAGATACAGAGCCAGCGGCTTTTCGCGGCTGTTGACAAAATCGATGCACCAGTTCAGATCGGTCCAGCTGTACATCGGCAGCAGCGGGCCAAAAACTTCGTCGCGCATGATGGGGGAGTCCTTGGCCGGGTTTTCGATCAGCGTGGGCTGGATGCGGCGCTGTTCGGGCTCGGTGTCGCCGCCGGCGGCGATCTGTGCGCCCTCCATATAGCCCGCCAGACGCAGGAAATGTTCGTCCGTGATGATGGAGGCCATGTTCTGGTAGCGGCCCTTGGGGAAGAATTTTTTCACGGCCTTCTGGTATTCGGCCACGAAAGCGTCCTTCACATCGGCGTGGATGAGCAGATAATCCGGCGCCACGCAGGTCTGGCCGGCGTTGAGCGCCTTGCCGAAGGCGATGCGCTTGGCCGCGCGCTTGATGTTGGCACTGGCATCCACGATCACGGGGCTCTTGCCGCCGAGCTCCAGCGTGACGGGGGTGAGGTTCTTTGCTGCGGCAGCCATGATCTCGCGGCCGCCGGTCTGGGAGCCGGTGAAGAAGATGTGGTCCCATTTCTGCTCCAGAAGCCCCGCCGTTTCGCTGCGGCTGCCCTCGGCCACATACACGAATTCCTCCGGATAGATGGAGGCCAGCATGGCTTTCAGCACGCGGGCGGTCTCCGGCGCTTTCACGCTCGGCTTGATCACAGCGCAGTTGCCCGCGGCGATCGCACCGATCAGCGGCAGAAGGGACAGCTGCACGGGATAGTTCCAGGGGCTGATGATGAGCACCTGGCCCAGCGGCTCCGGGGAGAGGAAGCCGTGGCCGGGGAAGGTGTAGATGGGAGCGGAGGCGCGCTTTTCCTTCATCCAGCCTTTGAGGTGATGCAGGGCGTATTTCAGCTCCTTGGACACGATGCCCGTCTCACACATGGCCGACTCCATGGGATGCTTGTTCAAATCGGCCCGCAGAGCTTCATGCAGGGCGGGGGTGTTTTCCTTCAGCGCGCTGCGAAGCTTTTTCAGCGCGTCCACGCGGGCTTCGCGGCTGCGGGTCGCGCCGGTCTGGTAGTAGGCGCGCTGCTTGGCATAGATGGCGGAATAGTCCATGATGCTCCTCCTTTGGGCAAAACGGCTTTGCATTTATATTTTTCTCATTTTCACGGTTTCAAAACGGTGTTTGTTAAATAACGATACACCGATACAGACTCCATTATATAAGGTGCTGCGCCGCGGCGCAAGGGTGAAGCGGCGTAAAATTGGTTACAAAAGAGTGACGTGCTGTGATTTTTGTGCGGGATGGGCTTCGCTGTGTTATAATGCAGACAAAGAAAAACAGGGAGGTGAGCCCGATGGCGGAGATCAAAACCTCGTGCTACAGCTGCCATGGCGGCTGCTCGGCCATTGCCACGGTGGAGGACGGACGCGTTGTGAAAATTCGGCCCGACCCGACCGGCCCGCTCAACCACGGGAAAATGTGCCCCAAGGGCGCCAGCGGCCCGCAGCTTTTATATCACCCGGAGCATTTGAATTATCCGCTGCGGCGCGTGGGCGCGCGCGGCGAGGGAAAGTGGGAGCGCATCAGCTGGGATGAGGCGCTGGATGACATCTGCGCGCACTATACGGCCCTGCGCGATGCTTACGGCGCGCGCTCGGTCGCGGTGCTCACGGGCACAGGCCGACATCTGAAAAATCAGGTGGCGCGCTTTGCCAACGTGCTCGGCACGCCCAACATGGCCTCCACCGGTGCGGCCATCTGCTTTGGCCCGCGGGTAAACGCCATGATGCTCACCTGCGGCTGCTACGCCGTGACGGACTATTACAGCGGCGTGTGGCCGGACGTCGTGCTGCTGTGGGGCTCCAACCCCGTCAATTCCGGCCCGGATGGAAAGCTGATGTGGAACGTGCGCGAGGCGCAGAAGCACGGCACGCGCTTTATCGTCATCGACCCGCTGCCCACGGAGCTCACGCGCGACTGCGCCCAGTGGCTTGCCATCAAGCCCGGAACGGACGGCGCGCTGGCGCTGGCGATACTGCATGAGCTTTTGGAAAACGGGTGGTACGACCACAATTTCGTCTATCGCTGGTGCCGGGGGCTCGACGAGCTGCGCGAGCGCTGCAGGGATTGGACCGTGGAGCGCGCGGCGAAGATCACGCGCCTTTCGCCCAAACAGATACGCGAGTGCGTGGCGCTGCTGCATGGGGCCAGGACGGTGGGGCTTGACTGGGGCTGCGCCGTGGAGCAGACGCCGAACGGCTTTGGCGCGGTGCGGGCCATGGCGATGATCCCCATCCTGCTCGGAAGCTGGGATGTGCCCGGCGGCTTCATCGAGGGCGAGGAGCTTTGCCCGGAATGCGACCCGATGTGGGAGCGCATCCCGCGCACCGGGCGCTTCGGCGATGAGTTCCCAACCAGTCCCTATGCCCACATCCTGCCGCTTTTGCGCTCGATGCGCACACAGCGGGACGACCGCATCCGCGCGGCGCTCATCTTCGGAACGAATCCGCTTTTGTGCGTGCCGGATGCGCGCGAGACCTACGAAGATCTCATGGCGCTCGACTACAGCGTGTGCACGGACCAGTCCATGACGCCCACGGCGGCGCTGTGCGATCTGGTGCTCCCGGCGGCGAGCTGGATGGAGATCGACAATGTCTATCCCATGCCGGCCATGGCCGAGCATACGGCGCTGGCGCAGCGGCGGCTGGACCGGGTGGGCGAGCGGCGGTCGGATGGCGAGGTGTTCATGGCCATCTGCCAGCGGCTGGGGCTCGATTACGGCGCGGCCACCACGGAACAGCTTCTGGAAAGCCAGCTGGACTTCACGCGCGAAAAGCATCCGGAGTTTGGCGACATCACGCTTTCAAAGCTTCAGCAGCAGGGGCACATCGAGGTGCCCGTCACGGCGCGGAAGTACGAAACGCGCGGCCGCTTTCAAACGCCGAGCGGGAAAATCGAGCTATACTGCCCGCAGCTTGCCGCGTGGGGCCTGGACCCGCTGCCGGATTATGCGGAATACCCGGAGGAGGATGCCGCCGCATGGCCGCTGCTGCTCACAACGGGACGGCGGCAGAAGGGCTATTTCATTTCCGAGGGGCGGCAGATCCCGGCGCTGCGCAAGCTCGCGCCCTATCCGAAAACGCTGCTGCATCCGAAAACGGCGGAAAAGCTCGGCATTTCGGAGGGCGACTGGATATGGATCGAAACGCCCAAGGGCCGCATCACGCAAAAGGCCGAGCTGCGCCCGGGCGGGGCGGAGGATGTGGTGAGCTGCCAGATGGGCTGGTGGTACCCCGAGGCGGGGTATGACACGCTGTTCGGCTGGGACGAGTCGAACTGCAATGTGCTCGTGGCGGACAGCGCTCTGGACCCGAGCTTCGGCTGCTATTCGCTGCGGGCTCTGCGCTGCCGCGTGTATCCCAATCCCGACGGCGCGGCCATCGAGGCGCGCTATGAGGCCTTTGACCAAAGCCGCTGGCAGAGCTGAGAACCAACGGCGGGAAGGACGCATAGGATGACCCGAATGCTCTGTGGAGGGGTCGGCTTTGCGTTTTTTCGAACAGCTTTTATTGATATTCGGTTTGGCCATGGACGGCTTTGCCGCGTCGATATGCATGGGCGTGTCGCTCGCTTCGCGGCGGCAGGGCGTGTGGGCCGCAGCGGTGGTCACGGCGTTTCACATCGCGCTGTTTGCCGCGGGCCATACGCTGGGCGCCCTCTGCGCGCCGGTGGCGGCGGCGGGGCCGCTGGTGGGCGCGGCGATCTTATGCGCGCTGGGGGGTCATATGCTGCGGGAAACGCTCGCGGCGCCGGAGGACAGTGTGCCGCGCGGCTTTGATATGCGCCATGCGGCGGCGCTGGGCTTTTCCACCAGCGTGGACGCGATGACCACGGGCTTTTCCTTTGCGCTTTTGTCCGTGCCGCTCGGGCGGCCGGTGCTGCTGGTAGCGGCGGTGATGGGCTCGCTTTCGCTTTTCGGCGTTTGGGCGGGGCAGAGGCTCGGCGCGCGGTTCCGGCGCGGGGCGCGGCTCGTCGGTGCGGGCGTTTTGCTGGCGCTCGGCGTGCGGAATCTGCTGGCGCTGGTGTGACAGAGTGGAATATCAATCCCTCAGTCTGCTTTGCAGACAGCTGCCTTTACACAGGGGAGCCTTGGATGCGCCCGCCAAGCGTGGACTCTTTCCAAGCCAAAAAGCCCCCCTTGTGTAAAGGGGGGAGAAAATGCGCTGCATTTTCAGGGGGGATTGTCGTCGGCAGCGGCCAAAACATAGGAGGCTTTTATGAAAAACGAGGAATATACCATCCGGCCCATCGCCCATATCGAGAGCGATCTGCCCACGAAATTCGGTCTGCCGCGCCAGAGCGGACTGGTGCCGCAGCTGACATCGCGGCTGGTGCTTATGCCCGAATACCGCGAGGCGGCGGCGTTTAAGGGCATGGAGGGCTTTTCCCATCTGTGGCTGGTGTGGGGCTTTTCGGCCGTGGAGCATTACACATGGTCGCCCACGGTGAAGCCGCCGCGCCTTGGCGGCAACACGAAAATGGGCGTTTTCGCCACGCGCTCGCCCTTTCGCCCGAACGGACTGGGCCTTTCGGCGGTGAAGCTGGAGCGGCTGGAACCGGATGAGGCGCTGGGGCCGGTGCTGTATGTTTCGGGGGCTGATCTCATGGACGGCACGCCCATTTATGACATCAAGCCCTATCTGCCCTATACGGACAGCCGCCCGGACGCGCGCGGCGGCTTTGCCGAGGCGGTTTTGGACTATTCCCTGCGCGTAGAGGATCCCATGGGCCTGCTCAAGGCCGTTCCGGCGGACAAGCGCGAGGCGCTGTGCGGTCTGCTTGCGCAGGATCCCCGCCCGGCGTATATCGACGACCCGAACCGCCGCTATGGCTTTAATTATCTCGATCTGGATGTGCGCTTCACGGTGGCGGACGGGGTGCTTACACTGGTGGAGATCGTGAAGCTGTAAAAAAATTGCGGAGAACAAATTGACGGCGGCGGTGCGCTGCGGTATAATCAAAATATTAACGCAAGCTGTAAGAAAATTCATATAACGAACAACAAAGGAAAGGAAGAGAACCATGGGCATTGCAGACAAAAAGATCGGCCGCAGACAATTTCTCAAGGGCGCGGGTGCGCTGAGCGTCGGCGCGGCGGCAGCCGGCCTGCTGGGAACGGGCGTGTTTGCGGCGGAGGCCGACGCGGTCACATCGGCCAGCACGGTAGCCTCGGAGCAGTCCGCGGCGGAAATGAAGCTGGTGGCCGGCGGCACGAAGTACACCACCTACTCAAACCCCGACGAAATCGGCGTTCTGCACACGGCGGCGCACAACGCGGCGGCGGATGTGGTCGTGGTCGGCACGGGCATCGGCGGCATGATGGGCGCGATGATCCTGGCCGAGCAGGCCCCGGACGCGAAGATCATCCTGCTGGAGAAAAACGAATACTGCGGCGGCAGCACCAACATGGCCGAGTGCAACACGCCCTCCGGCGGCGCGACCGACCGGCAGGCGGCGTATCTGTCCGGCTACACGCAGGCGGCCAACTCCAAGTTCATCAAGGACCCCACCCTCATCGCGGAGCTGGCGCTTGACCGCGGCAAGAACTCCGGCTGGCTGTTCACCAAGCACAACATCGGCTGGAGCGGCATGTTCTATGAAGGCGGCAACGGCAAGATCCCCATCCAGAAGCTGCGCGACGAGATCGAGACCGATCCCGCCTACGCCAACATCAGCCTCTATCTCTCCACCCGCGCCACGGCGCTGGTCGTCTCCGACGACGGCTACGAGGTAACGGGCATCCAGGTCGTCAACACCGACGGCACCTACACCACCATCAGCTGCAAGGCGGTCATTCTGGCCACCGGCGGCCTTTCCACCAACTTCGACCTGCTCAGCTTCTACACCGGCCAGGACGTGCATGAGAAATGCCATGGCTGGGGCGCGGGCCAGGACGGCGACGGCCATCTGCTCGTTGAGCAGACGGCGCACGGCCACTGCAAGAGCATTACCGTTTCCAGTCTGTTCAACAACGTCAAGGGCTTCGAGTACGACTCGCCCCTCGGCGTGGCGGCCACGATGCAGCCGAAGAACCTGTACGTCAACCAGTACGGTCTGCGCTTCGGCTCCGAGATGATCCAGGACACCGCCGCCTCCGGCAAGATGGTCGAGAGCCAGGGCGCGGTGTGGTCGATCATGGGCCAGGGCCTCATTTCCGAGTTTGAAAACGGCGGCTGCACGCGCAAGTACTCCGCCTTCTCCGACGTGCTGGCCGGCCAGCCCTGCGATCTGCAGAGCGAGTTTGTCAAGTACGCCTCGAACGAAAACGTCATCAAGGCCGACAGCTTCAAAGAGCTGGCCGAGAAGATGGGCGTGGACGTTGACAACTTCGTTGCCACCATCGACCAGTACGAGGCCGACTGCAAGGCCGGCACGGGCGACAGCGCCTTCGGCAAGGACGCCAGCTACATGGTGTCGCTGGGCAGCGCGCCGTACTATGCGCTGAAGCTGTCCTCCGGCGTTCTCAACACCAACGGCGGCATCCGCGTTGACTACAACGCCAACGTCTGCGACCCGATGATGAAGCCCATCCGCGGCCTGTTTGCGGCGGGCGTGTGCTGCTCCGGCTGGGACGGCGAGGTCTACGGCGGCGGCACCTGCCAGCCGGTCGGCATGTGGGGCGGCTCCAAGGCCGCGCGCGTCATCGTGGAGGATTATCTCGGCGGCAAGGTGGACGACAACTGGTTCGGCGAGGAATACTCCTCCGGCGAAATGGGCTCCGGCGAGCCCTCGTGAGGAATTATACAAAAAAGAGATAAAACATCCAAAAAGGAGAGGACGATCCGTCCTCTCCTTTTTGATTTCGTCGTGATTTAGCGTCAAAAAGTGCAAAGCGCTTTTTTTAGATTGTCAAAGTTTGTACAAACCATACAAAAGTGACAAAAATGAAAGGTTACAAAAAGTAAAAAATGAGCAATTTAGCCAGCAAAGTGTGAATATTTCGTGAAAAATTGATTGACGCGGGCACAAACAAAGGGTTATAATCACAATGTCACAAGACATAGTATTCATCAGCGCAAACATGGTACCCCATCGTCCTATTTTGTTTGAAAAAACCTAAAAATAGCAAATTTTTATTAGGAGGAAATGAGAAACCATGAAAACGAAGAAACAAACCATAGCCTACTTTATCGCGCTTGCGGTATTCGTAGTGCTGCTGGCCGTCCTTGGCATTGTGTACAAGGATGCCCCGATCATCGTCGAGGACGCGGCCACGCCCTTCGCCGGTACGTTCTGGTCCCTGCTTCCCCCGATCATCGCCATCGTTCTGGCCCTGATCAGCAAAGAAGTCTATTCCTCTCTGTTCCTCGGCTGCCTGTCCGGCGCGCTGCTGTACACGCAGTTCCGTCCCTGGGAGACCCTCGTGGCTCTCGTTGGCGCGGACTACGGCATCGTTTCCGTTCTGGCGGACTCCTACAACATGGGTATCATCGTCTTCCTGGTCGTGCTTGGCATCATGGTCGACCTGATGAACAAGGGCGGCGGCTCTGAGGCCTTCGGCCGCTGGGCGAAGAAAGCGGTCAAGACCCGCTGCTCGGCTCAGCTGCTGACCCTGCTGCTCGGCGTTCTGATCTTCATCGACGACTATTTCAACTGCCTGACCGTCGGCGCCGTCATGCGTCCTGTGACGGAGAGCCACAAGATCTCCCGCGCCAAGCTCGCTTACCTCATCGACTCCACGGCGGCCCCCGTGTGCATGATCGCCCCGGTCTCCTCCTGGGCGGCGGCCATCTCCGGCTATGTCACCACGGCGGACATCAACGGCATCGAGCTGTTCATCCGTCAGATCCCCTGGAACTACTACTGCCTGCTCACTCTGCTGATGATCGTTGTCATCTCCATCCTGAACCTTGACTTCGGTCCCATGCTTGAGCATGAGTACAACGCCCAGGTCAAAGACGATCTGTTCACCACCGAGGAGCGTCCCTTCGAGGGCGCGGACGACTACGAAGTCTCCAACGGCAAGTCCTCCATCCTTGACCTGCTGCTGCCGGTCATCGTGCTCATCATTGTCTGCATCATCTCGCTGGTCTGGTCCGGCGGCTACTTCGATGGCGTGCCCTTCGTGGAAGCGTTCTCCAACGCCGATGCCGGTTCCGCTCTGGCTCTCGGCGGCATGATCGGCCTTTTGTTCACGCTGATCTACTTCTGGATCCGCGGCGCGTTCAACATGGAGAAATCCATGGAATCCGTCCCCAACGGCTTCATCCAGATGATCGCCCCCATCCTGATCCTCACCTTCGCGTGGACCCTCTGCTCCTTCACCCGCTACGCCATGTACAGCGCCGACTTCGTCACCAACGCGCTGGCCGGCGCCGGCAGCCTGAAGATGTTCCTGCCCGCCGTGATCTTCGTCATCGGCGCGGCCATCGGCTTTGCCACCGGCACCTCCTGGGGCACCATCGGCATCATGGCCCCGATCGTTGTCTCCGTGTTCGACTATGCGGTTGAGCCCACCCTGTGCACCATCGGTCTGGCTGCGGCCTGCTCCGGCGGCGTTATGGGCGACCACTTCTCGCCGATCTCCGACACCACGATCATGGCCTCCGCGGGCGCTCACTGCTACCACCTCAACCACGTGTTCACCCAGATCCCCTACGCTCTCACGGTCACGGCGGTCGCGTTTGTGTCCTTCATCCTCGCCGGCCTGATCCAGAACGTGGTCATCTGCCTGGCCATCGCGGTCGTTCTGATGATCGCCACCCTGCTCGTCATCAAGGCAGTCGTTTCCAAGAAACGCGCCGGCATCTTCGAAGAAATGGCGAAGGCCAGCGCCACCCTCAAGGAAGCCAAATAAGAAAGCATACGCGCAATGTAAAAAGTCCGCAGCTTCGGCTGCGGACTTTTTTGCGCTTGCCGAAGGCAAAGCGCAGTGAAATCCGTCCTTTGGACGGGTGAAATCCGCACCCTGTGCGGATGAAATCCAACCTCCGGTCGGGTGAAATCGCGCCGATGACGCGGTTGTGGTGTCCCTGCGGGACGTTGAATAAAAGGGGCGCACCGCGTTTTGCGGTGCGCCCTGTTTGCGGCTTGATTTGGTTTTACTCGTTCACGATGAGGGAGGCGTTGGACACGAAGGCGTAGTTTTCGTTGTAGTCGATCAGACTCCACTCGTCATTATAGCCGATGCGCTTGATGGTGGCGCCGGCGGTCACGGAGCCGATGGATTCGTATTCCGTGCCGGGGCCGGTGTAAACGGCGGCGCTCTCCGTGAGATAAACGTAGTCGTTGCAGTTGGTCAGCTCGTAGCCCGCGCCGTAGTTGATGCCGGTCACGCGCTCCGGCTCCGGCGTGGTGCGGATCACGGTGCCGGGCTCCGGTGTTACGATGGGAACGGCCTCGTCGTCGATGAGGGTGCCGGTCGCGTCGAACACGGCGCTGGGCGTGGCCGAGAGCTCGAGCGACTGGTTTGTGTCGAGCACGGTGAGATCGTTGAGTGCGCGGATGGACCACGCGGCCCCGTAGACCACGGCGCCGATCACGATCACGCCGAGACTGATCGTGAAGGCGCTGCGCGCCCACTCGGCCTGTCTTCCGCGCTGTGCGCCGAGAAGGGCGAAAATAACGGTGGATGCCGCCACAAGGAACACGGCGGCCAGCACAATGAGCAGGAGAATCATCCAGAATGACATTTGCGCCGCTCCTTTATGCCGAGGTGGTGGGGTCGATAAGCCGGACCTTGTTTTCCGCCAGGCATTCGCGCCAGGCGCGGCCGGGGTCCTGGTCGGTGACCACGGTGGATATCTGGCTGAAATCGCCCACGGTGATGAAGGCGGTCTTGCTGAATTTGTGGCAGTCCATGGCCAGAATGGTCTCCTTGGCCGAAGCCATCATGGACTGCTTGATGTTGGCGTTGTTCACGCCGGCCTCCGTGAAGCGGCCGTCCATGTCCATGCCGGTGCAGGAGATGATGGCCTTGTCCACATGGAACGAGCGGATGGTCTCCTCCGCCTTGCGGCCAAAGAACGCGAACACGTCCTGGTCAAGATTGCCGCCCGTGGAATACACGTTCCAGTCCTCGTGCGCGCCGGACAGCTCCAGAATGATCTCGATGGAGTTGGTCACGATGGTCAGACCCTTTTTTCCGTGCAGCGCGCGCACGATGAAGTAGCAGGTGGATGAGTCGTCCAGCATCAAAAAGTCGCCGTCCTCCACCAAACGCGCCACCATCGAGGCCACGTTTTTCTTTTCCTCCACATTCAGCTTTTTGCGCACGCGGAAGGGAGGGGCGTTGCGGCTGTCGGCCAGTGTGGCGCCGCCATAGCACTTGTTGGCCAAACCCAGCTCCTCCAGATTGCTCAGGTCGCGCCGGATGGTCTCCTCCGATACATCAAATTCCTCGGCCAGCTTTCCAACCAGCACGCGCTCGTCGCGCCGAAGCTGCTCGAGGATCAAATTTCTTCTTTCTGCTGCCAGCATTTTTTCTCCGCCTTTCCTGCATAAGTCACAATTTCAAAAGAAACAATATAAAAAATCAAGAAAACCACTTTACAAATTTGATTCATGGTTGTAAAATGTGGATTAGTGATGAAGTGAGAGAACTCGTGATCACAATCCCACAAAAAGCAACACGCTTTTTCTGATTTCTTTCCCATTATACACGCATGATTCGAATTTTACAACAAAAAAGGGAAAAAGTCGGTAAAAAAACGTGGTTTTTCAGAAAACAATATTCCCGTAAGGAGAGTGGATGTATGAAATACGTTTATAAATTCAGCGAAGGCAACGCTTCCATGCGTGAGCTTCTGGGCGGCAAGGGTGCAAACCTGGCGGAAATGACCGGTTTGGGTATGCCCGTTCCCGAGGGCTTCACCATCACCACTGAGGCCTGCACCCGTTATTATGAGGACGGCCGCAAGCTGGCCGAGGACATTCTCGAGGAGATCATGGAAAACGTCAAGGCGCTCGAGGAGCAGACCGGTAAAAGCTTCGGCGACCCGAAGAACCCGCTGCTCGTGTCCGTGCGCTCCGGCGCGCGCGCTTCCATGCCCGGCATGATGGACACCATCCTCAACCTCGGTATCAACGACGAAGTCGCCGAGGCACTGGCCGAGGCCTCCGGCAATCCCCGCTGGGCCTACGACAGCTATCGCCGCTTCATCCAGATGTATTCCGACGTGGTCATGGAGCTGCCGCACGAGAAGTTTGAGGAAATTCTCTCCGCTGCCCGCGAGTCCGCCGGTGTTACGCTCGATTCCGAGCTGACGGCCGAGGATCTGCGTGAGGTAGTGAAGCAGTATAAGGAATACTACCTGTCCCGCATGGGCGCTGCCTTCCCGCAGAACGCGCTGGAGCAGCTGACCGAATCGGTCAAGGCCGTGTTCCGCAGCTGGGACAATCCCCGCGCCAACTACTACCGCCGCATAAACGACATCCCCTACAGCTGGGGCACCGCCGTGAACGTGATGCGCATGGCCTTCGGCAACATGGGCGACGATTGCGGCACCGGCGTTGCTTTCACGCGCGACCCCGCCACCGGCGAGCACAAGCTCTATGGCGAGTTTTTGATGAACGCCCAGGGCGAGGACGTTGTGGCCGGCATTCGCACGCCGCAGAGCATCGACGAGCTGGCCAAGGTCATGCCCAAGGTGTATAAGCAGTTTGTGAAGATCTGCGACACGCTGGAAAAGCACTATAAAGATATGCAGGACATGGAGTTCACCATCGAACGCGGCAAGCTGTTCATGCTCCAGACCCGCAACGGCAAGCGCACCGCGCAGGCCGC
>CAYROZ010000048.1:0-12841 GCA_964426125.1 uncultured Oscillospiraceae bacterium | reverse complement strand
GGTTGTGCTTGGGGTCCATGCCCTCGTTGCGGAAGATGCGGCCGATCTCATACACGCGCTCCATGCCGCCGACGATCAGGCGCTTGAGGTTCAGCTCCGTGGCGATGCGCAGATACATATCGATATCGAGCGTGTTGTGGTGCGTGATGAACGGACGGGCATTCGCGCCGCCGAGGATGGTACCCAGAACGGGCGTTTCCACTTCGTAATAGCCGCGATTGTCGAGCACGCGGCGGACGATGCGGACGAAGTTGGTGCGCATTTCAAACACGCGGCGGCTTTCCTCGTTCATGATGAGATCAACATAGCGGCGGCGATAGCGCAGCTCCATATCCGTCATGCCGTGGAATTTCTCCGGCAGCGGACGCAGGGACTTCGACAGCAGCTTAATTTCCTTGACATGAACGCTCACGGCCTCGGTGCGGGTTTTGAACACGAAGCCCGACGCGCCGATGATGTCGCCCACGTCCCAGGTTTTCACCTCGGCGAGCGCATCGCCCAGGTCATCGATGGAAACATACAGCTGAATACGGCCGCGATCGTCCTGCAGGTCGATGAAGCCGGCCTTGCCGTGGACACGCTTGGCCATGATACGCCCGGCCACGGCCACATCCTTGCCCTCAAGGGCATCGTAGCCGTCTTTGACCTCGGCGGAGTAGTGGGTGCGCTCAAAGCGCGTGATGTGATAGGGGTCGCGCCCCTCGTCCTGAAGCTTGAACAGCTTCTCGCGCCGCACGCGCATCTCGTCGGAAAGACCGGCGGGCTCGTTGCGGTAGCCTTCGGGATAATTGCTCATATCTCTATCCTCCGTAGAAAGGTCAATAGTTGACCTCGATGATCTTAAACTTCAGCTCGCCCGCCGGGGCCTCGATCGTGACGGTCTGGCCGACCTTGTGGCCCATCAGACCGCGGCCAAAGGGCGATTCCTCCGAGATGCGGCGCGCCTGGGGGTTGGCCTCCTGGCTGCCGACGATCTGGTATTCCTCTTCCTCGTTGAACTCGATGTCCAGCACACGCACGCGGCTGCCGATGCCAACGACGCCTTTTTTGCCCTCGACCGGCTCAACGATCTCGGCGTTGGCCAGCAGGTTTTTGTATTCGGCGATTTTGGAATAGAGCTTGCCCTGCTCCTCTTTCGCCTCGTCATATTCGCTGTTTTCGGACAGGTCACCGTAGCTGCGGGCTTCCTTGATCAGCTCCGAGACCTCTTTTTCGCGAACGGTCTGCATATAGTCGAGTTCCTTGGAAATCTCCTCGTAGCGCTCGCGGCTCATTTTGAATTTGGTTTCGCTGGCCATAGCTATACCTCCGGACAGTTTAATACTTATAATTGATTATTATACAAAAAATATACAAGCGGTGTCAAGGCCTCATTGTGTCCACCGCCGCCTGTATCTGCGGATCGTCCGCCGGATCGAGCGTCCCGGCGGCAAACAGCGAGCTCTGCTCGTCGTCAAGCGCTATCGGTGCATCCGGCACGATGCCGCCCGCCTCCGACAGATCGACGCGCTTCGGCGTCAGATATTTATAGCGCGAAATGTGCACGGCGCTGCCATCGGACAGAACATAGGTCACCTGGCTGCGGCCCTTGCCGGTCGTAGCCTCGCCCACCACAGCGGCGCGGTCATACTCGCGCAGAGCGGCGGCAAAAAACTCCGCCGCGGAATAGGATTCAGCGTTCACGGCCACCGCCAGCGGAATTTCGACCCACGCGGCGTCCGATGTTTCCACCACCTCGCGGCCTCGTTTGTCCGCACGGATGAACAGATCGCCCTCCGGCAGCAGGTGATCCAGCAGCTCGCACAGCTCCGAAACGCGTCCGCCGGGATTGGTGCGCACATCGAACACGATGCCCTTGGCTCCCTGCTCCACGAGCGCATCCACCGCCTCAATGGCGGACTTGCCCACCCCGGCTTCAAAGTTTTCAAGGCGGACATAGCCGAAGCCGTCGTCCATGAGCTGCCATGTCACCGCCTCCACAGCGATGTCCTCGCAGTCCACCGCGACCTCGCGCAGGGTGCCGTCCGTGCCGAGCAGCGTGAGCGTCACTGTGCCGCCATAGGCGGACTGGATGAGCGCCTTCAGATCGTCCGTTGTGCCGCCGGACACATCCTCGCCCTGGCAGATGGTGATAACATCGCCGATGCAAACGCCCGCGCGCGCCGCCGGGCCGTCCTTTGTAAGGCCCACGATCTCATAGCCGCCGCGCTCGGTGTTGAGCTGTATCGTGACGCCGATGCCGCGATAGCGGTTGTTGGAGAAATCCTGATAGGCGTCGTACTGCTCTTCGGTCATATAGTAGCTCCAGCGGTCAAGCGTATCCAGCGCGGCGGCCAGCGCCGTGTCCGTCAGCTCGGCGGGGTCAGCCTCGCCGACATAGCTGTTTTCCACGATGTTCAGCGCGGCGGCAAACTTGGCCACGCTCGGAAACGCGGAAAAACCGCCGAAGCGCCAGACCACAAAGCCCATGCACGCAAGCACGCCCACGGCGAACGCCATGATAAGCGCCGCAAGAGCGCGGAAATCGATCTTTTTCAAGAAAACCTCCTCATACGGAACAACCGGACGGCCAAGGGCCGTCCGGGATCGTGTGGATATGGAGCGTTCAGCTGCCGTAGGTGTAGTTGAAGCTCATGGGGTCAACCGCATTGCCGTTGGAGTCGTAGATGCGGAAGTCGATGTGCGGGCCGGTGGCCGTGCCGGTAGAACCGACGGTGCCCACGCTCTGGCCCTGCGAGACCGTCTGACCTGCGCTGACGAGATTTTCCGCCAGATGCGAATACTGCACGGTGTAGCCGTTATCAAGGGCCACGATCACATAGTTGCCGAAACCGGTCTCATCGCTGCCGGTCTTGATCACGGTGCCGTTGCCGGCCGCCCAAACGGACGAGCCCGCAATGCCGTTGCCGGCGATGTCGATGCCCTTGTGGTTGGTGCTGCCGTAGCTGCCGTTCGTGCCAAGCGGGGCGTCACGGTTGCCGAAGTAGGACGTGACCAGATTGCTCCACGACGGCCACAGAAGCGTGGTGCCGTCGCCAGTGAAGTTGGCGTTGTCGTTGCGCACGGCGTCCATCACCTGCGAGACCTGATCGGAGGTGATCAGGGACGCATAATACGCGCTCAGCGCCTCGGCGATCTGGGCGGCCAGCTCCTCCTCGATGGCGTTTTGCTCATCGAGCATTTCCTGATAGGCGTCGATGTCGTTTTCCAGCTCCGCGATCATGTCGCAGGCAGCCTGCGTGTCGGCGTCCAGCTGGGCCTTCTTTTCCTCGTAAGCGGCCTTGTTCTGCTCGTTGAGAGCGTACATTTCCTCGGCCTCGGCCTCCAGCGTCTCCACGTTTTCACGGGCGGCGATGTAGGCGTTGAAAAGTTCCTCGTCGTACTGGGTGATCTCGCTGACAAGATCGATGCGCGTGAGAAGATCGGAGAAGCTCGTGGCCTCAAAGAGCACCTGAATGTAGCTCAGGTCGGATTCCTCTTCCATGACGCGCAGACGCGCCAGCCATGCTTCCTCCTGCTCCGCTTCCTGCTCGCGGGCCGTTTCCAGATCGGCCTGACGGTTTGCCAGGTAGTTATCGATGATCTCGATCTGCTCGGCTATGACATCCAGCTCCTGCTGGGTCAAAGCGTTCTTCTGGTCCAGAACCGCCTTCTTTTCCAGCACCGACTGGCGCTGATAGTCCAGGCTTTCGATCTGCGATTCCAGATCGCTGATCTGCTGCTGGATCTCTCCCATTTGGGCATTGAGGCTGTTCAGATCGCCCGTCACACTCGCCTGCGCGCTCACGGAACCGAGCGCGGCAAAGCCGGCAAACGCCAGCGTCATGGCAAGGCACACGGACAAAATGTGTTTCAAACTCTTACTCAACATGGTTCTCCTTTGGTCTGTGGTCGCGCGGCACCGCGCCGTGCGGCTGGAATCTCTCTGTCCTCCGTATCCACGCGGACGACATAATCCAACGAGTAGTATTATACATGCAACAGACCCCAATTTCATGACACGCAGGTTACAATCCATTACAATCTGTAACATATTGTGTCCAGCAAGCTCCAAAGTATCCAGAAACAAGAAAAACCGGACGGTCAAAGCCGTCCGGTCGTGGTTATTTTCTTTGTTTTTAGCTGCCGTAAATGTAGTTAAAGGCCAGCGGGTTGACAAAGCTGCCGCCCGAGGTGCTCACGCCGAAATGCAGATGCGGGCCGGTGGAGTTGCCGGTGGAGCCGCAGTAGCCGACCACCTGTCCCTGCGAAACGCTCTGTCCGACGGACACCGCGATGGAGGACATATGGGCATAGAGCGTGGAATAGCCATTGGAGTGGGAGATGATGACGCAGTTGCCGTAGCCGCCGTAGTAGCTGGCAAGCGTGACCGTGCCGGAGGCCGCCGCCCAGATGGACGAGCCGTAGGACGCGCCGATATCGATGCCCTTGTGGTTGGTGCTGCCGATGCCGCCGGGCGAGGTGCGGTTTCCGAAATAGCTGGTCAGATAGGTCGTGTACGACGGCCACAGGAAGGTCGTTCCGTCGCCGCTGAAGTTGGCGTTAGAGCCGGTCGCGGTACCGGCCGCAGCGGCAGCCGCAGCAGCGGCGGCAGCGGCTTCCTTCGCCTTGGCCGCTTCGTATTCCGACTGCTTTTCCGCGATCAGAGCGGAAAGCTCCGCGTTGGCCGCTTCCTTTTCATCGCGCAGAAGGTTATAGCCCTCCACGCTCGTTTCAAGCTCCGCGATCAGCGCGCTGGCGGAAGCGATGTCCGCCTCCAGCTGCACGCGGCGCTCCTCCAGCTCCGCTTTGTTCGCCTCGTTGACGAGGGCCATTTCCTCGGCCTCCGCCTCCAGGGTCTCAACGGTCTCGCGGGCGTCTATGTAGGCATTGAACAGCTCCTCGTCGTATTCGCTGATCTCGCTGACAACATCGATGCGGGTGAGAAGGTCGGAAAAGCTCGTGGCTTCAAACAGCACCTGCAGATAGCTCAGATCGGAGCTTTCCTCCATGGCGCGCAGCCGGTTGAGCCAGGCTTCCTCCTGCTCCGCCTCGCGCACGCGCGCAGCCTCCAGGTCGCTGAGACGGTTGGCCATATAGTTATCGATGATCTCGATCTGCTCCGTGATGACATCCAGCTCCTGCTGGGCCAGCGCGTTTTTCTCGTCGAGTATCGCTTTTTTCTCCAGAGTTTGCTCCATCTGGTCGCCAAGCTCCTGCAGCTGGGCGTCGATGGCGGCAATTTTATCCTCAATGTCGTCTCTCTGTGCGGTAAGGTCGTTGATCTCGGACTTGATGTCACTGGACGTAGCCGCGAGAGCCGGCACGACGACCATCACGGAGATGGACAAAACAAAGATCACACACAGCAGTATGCAAACAACAGCGATAAATGTCTTTCTTGCTTTCAATATGGTTCCTCCTTTTGCCAGGGACCGGTCTGAAAAATCAGACCTTCAGGTAATTGCGAATGGCGATGGCGCTGCCGAACACACCGACAACCAGTCCCACGCCCACGAACACAGCCAGCAAAATCAGATTCACGCTGGCGAACGGGATCACGGACACCAGATTGCCCACGAGGCCGGTCATGACACGGTTTGTGACCACGTCGTACACGCCCCACTCGATCAAAAAGCCGAGCAGTCCGCCAAACAGGCCGAGCACAAGGCCCTCCACGATGAATGGGAAGCGGATGAAGCCATCGGAAGCGCCCACCATCTTCATGATGGCGATCTCCTCGCGGCGGCTGTAGGTGGCAAGTTTAACGGTGTTGGACATGATGAAGATCGACACGATGCCGAGGATCACGATGATGATCATGGACACCGCCGAAATGACGTTGCGCACCGTGACAAAGCCCTGCACGACCGTAAGCTCGGCGTTCACATTGGCGATGCCGGTGATGTTGTAGAGCGCCTGCTGGGTCTGCGCCGTGAGGGAGATATCATTCAGATAGATGATGTAGCGGTCGCGCAGCACGGACGCCTCCACATTGGAAAACAGGCTTTCATCGTCAAAGCGGGAGGCAAAGCTGCTCAGCGCTTCCTCACGCGTGACGAACTGGCACGAGGCCACATTCGGCAGCGTGGCGATCTGCACCTCCAGCGCGCGCGCCTCCTCCTCTGTGTAGGTGTCCTCCACATAGGCGATGATCTCGTTGGTCGATTCCAGATCGGAGATCATGGTGGAGATGTTCACGGCGATGAGCGAAAACGAGCCCATGATGACAAGGCAGGCCACAATGATGGTGACGGTGGCAAAGCTCATGAAGCCGTGCTTGAACACGCTTTTGAAGCCTTCGTTAATCAGATATCCCAGTTTAGTCGATTTCATAGCTGTAATACCCATCCATTCCGTCGGAGATCACGCGGCCGTCCTCAATGGCCACAACACGCTTGGAGAAGGAGTTGACAAGCTCCTTTTCGTGCGTGACGACCAGCACGGTCGTTCCCATCTCGTTGATCTTGTCCATCAGCAGCATCAGCTCCAGCGAGCGCGCCGGATCGAGGTTGCCGGTCGGCTCGTCCGCGATGAGCAGCTTCGGCGCGTTCACGATGGCGCGCGCCACGGCCACACGCTGCTGCTCGCCGCCGGAGATCTCGCGCGGATAGCGGTTTTCCCGTCCCGTGAGACCCACCAGCTCCAGCACATAGGGCACGCGCTTGCGGATGTCGCGGTTCGACGCGCCGACCACGTGCATGGCGAAAGCCACGTTTTCATAGATGGTCTTATCCTCGATCAGGCGGAAATCCTGAAAGATAACGCCGATGGTGCGCCGCATGGCCGGCAGCTTGCGCCGCGGCATATGCCGCAGATCAAAGCCGTTGACACTCAGCTTGCCGCTGTCCGGATGCACCTCGCCGGTGATGAGCTTGATGATGGACGTTTTGCCGGAGCCGGACGGCCCGACCAGAAACACAAAGTCGCCGTCTTCAATGGTGAAGGACATATCGCGCACGGCTTTTACATCGCCGCCGGGATAGGTCATGGACACATTTTCAAACTTAACCATAGATTCACTTCCTAGAAATTCTCCCCGTCTGGGTGTCGAGATATTTTTTGACCATCAGCGCGACTTTGAACACGATGGCGTGGTCAAACTCCCGCAGGTCAAGGCCGGTGAGCTTTTTGATCTTCTCCAGACGATACACCAGCGTGTTGCGGTGGACAAAGAGCTTCCGGCTCGTTTCGGACACGTTAAGGTTGTTTTCAAAGAATTTGTTGATGGTATAAAGCGTTTCCTGATCGAGCGAGTCGATCGGGTTTTTCTTGAAAACTTCGCTCAGGAACATCTCGCACAGCGTCGTGGGCAGCTGGTAGATGATGCGGCCGATGCCCAGATTGCCGTAGCTGATGACGGATTTCTCCGTATCGAACACCTTGCCGACCTCAATGGCGGTCTGCGCTTCCTTGTAGCGGTCCGCCAGCTCGCGCAGGTGCATCACCGGCGAACCGACGCCGATGATGGTATGGATGTCCAGGTCGTTCGTGATCGATTCCTGAATGTTCACGGCAATCGGCTCCAGATCCTCCAGCTCAAAGGCCAGCGGCAGTTCCTTGATGAACACGGTGTCGGACTCCGAAGTGGACAGCAGGAAATCGCGGTCCGCCGCAGCGAACTTCGAGCGCACATATTCCATCACAGCGGCATCCGCTGTGGCCGTCTGGCGGATGATAAACACCGCGCGCGGTGCCTCGGCGTTGAAGCGCAGTTCCTTGGCACGCACATACACATCGCCGGGCAGAATGTTGTCGGAGATGATATTCTTCACGAACGTCGCCGTGTCGTGCTTGTCGTCATAGCTGGCCTTGGCCTCGCTCAGCGCGACCGACGCCACCACCGAAAGCGAGTCCGCCAGCTCATCCGCGCCTTCCACGAACACGCAGTATTCGCCCCGGTGTCCGCCCTCCGAGATGCAGCGGCAGCTTTTCCCGTCGGCATGGAACACCGCGTCCCAGGGCTCCTGCTCCGCCGGGCGGATCCCATCAAAGCGCGCCCCCATCAGGGACAGGTCGGATGACGCCACAACATTTCCCATCTCGTCGGCCACGCCGATGCAGCGCTTCGTCGCGTCCTTCATCTGCAAAATCACGCTCTGGAAGATACGGCTAGACATATATCTTTTCCCTCCAACATATTTCATGTCGCAAAACTGCCTATATCTTAGTACATTTCTTGTCATTTTTCAATAGTTTTTTGCAATAAAATTGTTAATTCTTTTAACACTTGTTATTTTTCCTTGAAAACATGCACAAAAAAGGGCTCCGCCATTTGGCAAAGCCCATATCTTGTGGTTGCTTTACATAAAAACAGAAAGCCGTTCTTCCTCCGTCAGTCGGCGGCAGCCGCCCTCCGGCAGTGTTTCGTCCAAAGCCAGCGCTCCGATGGCGAGCCGCCGCAGCTTCAAAACCGTTTTGCCGCGCGCGGCGAACAGATTTTTCACCTCGTGATACTTTCCTTCCGTCACCGTCACGACCGCGTGCTTCGGCTCGGCCTCGTCGATTTCCAGAACAGCGGGGCGATATTCCGTGCCGTCCGGCATCCGCGTTCCGGCGGCCATGGACTGCACATCGGCCGGTGTCACGGGGCCATCGAGCCACGCCTCATAGCGCTTGGGCGTGTCGCTGCGCGGCGACATGACGCGGTGGGCGTAGCGGCCGTCGTCCGTTACGATCAGCAGCCCCGTCACATCCACATCGAGCCGACCGACTGGAAACAGCCCCCGTTTTTGCAGCTCGCGCGGCAAAAGGCGCGTGACGGCGGGATATTTTTCATCCTCCGTGGCGCTGATATAGTCGGCGGGCTTGTTCATCATATAATACACAAATTCCGCCGTGTCCACTTCCCGCCCCTCAGCGCAAATACGGCTTTCGCGGGGAAACTTCGCCTCCGGCTTTGTGACCGGCGTTCCGTTGACCGTGACGCGTCCGCCAACGATGACGCTGCGCGCCTCGCTGCGGGTATACAGGCCGGACCCGGCCAACAGCTTATCGAGCCGCTCCAGCGGCATATCATTGCCTCCCTTCGGCATAGGATCGAACATGAAGATACTCAAATACAGCAAAACGGTACGCAGGATACTGCTCATCGCCGCCGTGCTGACCGCCGTGGTGCTTTTGAGCATGGCAATTGGCCGCGCACGAAAACAGCCGCCCGCCCTCGCCGATCGGCAGGCGCGCATCGACTATCTCGCCGCTCTCGGCTTCGAGGCCGCCCCGGACAGCGAGCAGCGGCAGGAAATATTGCTGCCGCGCGAATTTGACGACGTTCTGGAAAACTACAACGAGCTGCAAAAGCAGCAGGGCTTTGATCTTTCGCGCTATGCCGGCCAAAGCGCCACGCTGTACAGCTACACCGTGACCAACTGGCCGGACCCGAATGCGACCGTGATCGTCGATCTTTACTGCCGCAAGGGTCGCGTGATCGCCGGCGATGTACACTCCACCGCCCTCAACGGCTTCATGTTCGGACTGAAATAAGCAGTCTCATTATACACCAAAGCTCGCTGTCCGGTCAACGCAGCCGGTACATAACAAAAAAATCGCGTCCGCTGAAGCGGACGCGATTTTGATAAAGCGTGTGAATGAGTAAGGATTACTCCTCGACCTCGATGACGACGCCGGAGCCGACGGTACGGCCGCCCTCGCGGATAGCGAAGCGGAGGCCCTTCTCGATGGCGATCGGGGTGATCAGCTCGACCTTCATGTCGACGTTATCGCCGGGCATGCACATCTCAACGCCTTCGGGCAGGGAGATGACGCCGGTCACGTCGGTGGTACGGAAGTAGAACTGAGGACGATAGTTGTTGAAGAACGGGGTGTGACGGCCGCCTTCATCCTTGCTCAGAACGTAAACCTGGCCGACAAACTTGGTCAGGGGCTTGATGGACTTGGGAGCAGCCAGAACCTGGCCACGAACGACGGACTTCTTGTCGATGCCGCGCAGCAGGCAGCCGACGTTGTCGCCAGCCTCGGCGTACTCGAGGGTCTTGTGGAACATCTCGGTGCCGGTAACGACGGAGTCCTGGGTCTCACGGATGCCGACGATCTCGACCTTGTCGCCGACCTTGACGGAACCACGCTCGACACGGCCCGTGACGACGGTGCCGCGGCCGGAGATGGTGAACACGTCCTCGATGGGCATCAGGAAGGGCAGGTTGGCAGCGCGCTCGGGGGTCTTGATCCAGGTGTCAACAGCGTCCATCAGCTCCCAGATGCAAGCATACTCGGGGGCGTCGGGATCGGTGGACTCGCAAACCAGAGCGTTCAGAGCAGAACCCTTGATGATGGGGGTCTCGTCGCCGGGGAAGCCGTAGGAGTCAAGCAGCTCACGGACTTCCATCTCGACCAGCTCAAGCAGCTCGGGGTCGTCGACCTGGTCGCACTTGTTCAGGAAGACCAGGATGTAGGGCACGTTGACCTGACGGGCCAGCAGCAGGTGCTCGCGGGTCTGGGCCATGGGGCCGTCGGAAGCAGCGATGACGAGGATGCCGCCGTCCATCTGAGCAGCGCCGGTGATCATGTTCTTGATGTAGTCGGCGTGGCCCGGGCAGTCGACGTGAGCATAGTGACGGGAAGCCGTCTGATACTCGACGTGGGCGGTGTTGATGGTGATGCCGCGTTCGCGCTCTTCGGGAGCCTTGTCGATGGAAGCGTAATCAACGAAGTCAGCCGCGTTGGGGTCCTTCATAGCCAGGACCTTGGTGATAGCGGCGGTCAGGGTGGTCTTGCCGTGGTCGATGTGACCGATGGTGCCGATGTTGACATGCGGCTTATCGCGGTTAAACATCTGCTTTGCCATTGTAATTCCTCCTAATTGATCGATCAAAAAATTTTATTTAACGTAACTAGAACACTTAAGGCTAATTATAGCGTATTGCAAGGATATTTGCAACACCCTTTTAGCCCTGCCGCAGTTTCTCCTGCAGCGAAGCCGGCAGCTCAACATAGTGGCTGGGCTCCATGGAGTAGTTGGCGCGGCCCTGTGTACGGGAGCGCAGCGCCGTGGCGTAGCCGAACATGGTGGACAGCGGCACGTTGCACTCGATGATGGCAACGCCGTTGCGGATCTCCTGGCCGGCGATCTGGCCGCGGCGGGAGTTGATGTCGCCCATCACGTCGCCCATGTATTCCTCGGGCGTGGTGACAACGACCTTCATGATCGGCTCGAGCAGCGTGGGGCCAGCCTTTTCACAGGCTTCCTTGAACGCCATGCTGCCGCAGACCTTGAACGAAGTCTCCGAGGAGTCGACCTCGTGGTAGGAGCCGTCGAGCACGGTGCACTTGACGTCCACAACGGGGTAGCCCGCAAGGATACCGGCCTGCATCGCGCCCTGAATACCGGCGTCGATGGCAGGGATGAAGTCCTTGGGGATCGCGCCGCCGGTGACGGCGTTGACGAACTCGTAGCCCTTGCCGGACTCGTTCGGCTCGATCTGGAGCTTGACGTGCGCGAACTGGCCCTTGCCGCCGGTCTGGCGGACAAAGCGCGTATCGGCGATGGACGGACGCGTGATGGTCTCCTTGTAGGAAACCTGCGGCTTGCCCACGTTTGCCTCCACGCGGAACTCGCGCAGCAGACGATCCACGATGATCTCCAGGTGCAGCTCGCCCATGCCGGCGATGATGGTCTGGCCCGTGTCGGCGTCGGTGTACGCCTTGAAGGTCGGGTCTTCCTCGGCCAGCTTGCCAAGCGCGATGGAGAGCTTTTCCTGACCCGCCTTCGTTTTCGGCTCGATGGCCACGCGGATAACGGGTTCGGGGAACTCCATGGATTCCAGAACGATCGGCTGCTTTTCATCGGTGAGGGTATCACCGGTGGTGGTGTTCTTCAGGCCCACGGCCGCGGCGATGTCGCCGGAATAAACGGTCTCGAGGTCCTGACGGTGGTTGGCGTGCATCAGCAGGATGCGGCTGAGACGCTCGCGCTTGCCCTTGGTGCTGTTGAGCACCGTGGAACCGGCTTCGCACTTGCCCGAATACACGCGGAAGAAGGTCAGGCGGCCCACATACGGGTCGGTCATGACCTTAAACGCCAACGCGGAGAAGGGCTCTTCATCGCTGGGATGACGCTCCATCTCGGTGCCGTCCTTGGGATCGGTGCCCTTGACGGCGGGGATATCGAGGGGCGAGGGCAGATAGTCAACAATGGAGTCAAGCAGTTTCTGCACGCCCTTGTTGCGGTAGCTCGTACCGCAGCAAACAGGCACCAGCTTGCCGGCCACAGTGCCCTTGCGCAGGGCATCGCGGACGATCGCGGTGTCAATCGGCTCTTCGGTTTCGATGGCCTCCATGATGGCTTCCATCAGCTCATCAGAGAATTCCGATGCAGCATCGAGCATGGCGTTGTGGTATTCCATCGCCATGTCCATCATGTCCGCGGGGATGTCCTCCACGCGCATATCCTTGCCAAGGTCGTCGTAGTACACGTCGGCCTTCATATCGACAAGGTCGATGATTCCGCGGAAGTCGCCTTCGCTTCCGATGGGAAGCTGGATGGGCACGGCGTTGCAGCGCAGACGCTGCTTGACCATGTCCATGACATTGTAGAAGTCGGCTCCGAGGATGTCCATCTTGTTGACATAGATCAGGCGGGGGACATTGTAGTTGTCGGCCTGCCGCCAGACGGTCTCCGTCTGCGGCTCCACGCCGCCCTTGGCGCACAGGACGGTAACGCTGCCGTCCAGCACGCGCAGGGAGCGCTCGACCTCAACGGTGAAGTCCACGTGTCCCGGCGTATCAATGATGTTGATACGGTGATCGCGCCAATGGCAGGTGGTGGCGGCGGAGGTAATGGTGATGCCGCGCTCCTGCTCCTGCTCCATCCAGTCCATGGTGGCCGTGCCCTCGTGGGTCTCGC
>CAYROZ010000047.1:0-13055 GCA_964426125.1 uncultured Oscillospiraceae bacterium | reverse complement strand
GCCGTTACGCTCGCGGGCTTTGAAAAGACCGGCCTTTTGCAGCCGGGCGAGAGCGAAACGCTGACGGTCAGCGTGCCGCGCTATTTCCTCGCAAGCTATGACACCAACGGCGCGGGCACCTATATCCTCAGCGCCGGTGACTACTATCTGTCCGTCGGACGCGATGCGCACGACGCGCTCAACAACATTCTGGCAGCCAAGGGCTACACGACGGCCGACGGCATGACTGCCGACGGCGCGGCAGAGCTGACCTACAGCTGGAATCAGGCGGAGCTGGACGCCGAGACCTACAGTAATTCCGTTTACACGGACTACGAGGTCGAAAACGCCTTTGCCGACGCGGATCTGAACTACTACGACGGCTATGAGTTTGAGTATCTGACGCGAAATGACTGGGCGGGCACCTTCCCGTCCGAGCAGCTTCAGCTCGACGCCACGAAGCAGATGATGGACGCCATCTCGAACTACGACTATGAAACCCCGGCGGATGCCCCCGCTGTGAGCGATTTCACGCAGGGCGCGGACAACGGCATCACGCTCACGGAGATGGTGGATGTGGAATTCGACGATCCCAAGTGGGATGAATTCGTTGACCAGCTCACCGTGCAGCAGATGGCCAATCTCTGGACGGACAACCGCTCCGCCCAGGTTGTCACGGAGCTGGAGATCCCCGGCAACGCCCGCGCGGACGACGATACCACCGCCGCCGGCGGCGCCATCCACTGGGTCAGCCACCCGCTCACGGCGCGCACCTGGAGCAAGACGATGGCGAACCAGCGCGGTTTGTATGAGGGCCTTATCTGCACGCTCATCGGCCGCGACGAGATCTGGTACGGCGCGGGCAACCTGCACCGCACGCCGTATGGCGGCCGCGCCAATCAGTACTGGTCCGAGGATGCGACACTGTCGTACATCTTCGGCTACAACGAGGCCGGTCCCATGCAGTCGGTCGGCTGCCAGATGTGCGTTAAGCATATGTGCTGCAACGACCAGGAATCCGAGCGCACCGGTCTGACGGTCTTTGTAAACGAGCAGACTCTGCGCGAGATCTACCTGCGTGCGTTTGAAGGCTTGTTTGCGGGCGGCGCGCTGAGCGTCATGGCCACGACGGGCCGCGTGGGCACGCGTCTTGGCAAAAACTACGGCTCCATGATGACCACTGTTTTGCGTGACGAGTGGGGCTTTAAGGGCCATGTGACGAGCGACGGCTATGTGAACACCGGCTACTACAACAACACGCTCGAAGAGCTCGTGGCCGGTCAGGACTACAGCTGCTGCGACGGCTCCGGCGCCAATGCCGAGCGCATCGTCAATGCCATCAACGCGGGCGATGGCTACATCCTTCAGTGCCTGCGTCAAAGCGCCAAGCGCAACCTGTATGTCATCTCCCGTTCGGCCAGCATGAACGGGCTGGGCAATGGCGGCAGCGTGGTCAGCATCGTTCCCGGCTGGGAAATGGCGCTGTTTGTTGTGAACATTCTTCTGGCGGTCGGCTTTGTCGCTTGCCTTGTGCCGGCCATCGTGTATGATCGGAAAAGCAGAAAGGAGGCGGCGAAGCAGTGAAGCGAACGGATAAACGTCTTGCGCTGATCGGCGCGGCGCTGGCCGTGTGCGCGGCGATCTACTATGCGGTCTACGGTGCGGTCTATGCGCAGTATGCCGACATCGGCGGCGTGATCATCCTGGTGCTTGGTGCGGCGGTTCTGGCCGCGGGCGCGTATTTCAACAAGCCCATCTGCGCCTATGCGCCCATTGTGGGCATCGTTTTGATCGGCTACGCCTTTGGGCTTTTGCTGTGCAGCAGCTTTAATGTTTGGCAGGATGCCTTCGGCAACCTGAATATGTACGGCAGTCTCACCGGCGATTTCAGCTTCTTCAACTCCGAAGGCGGCCCCATCCCGCTGCTCATCCTGCTCCTGGCGATGCTCGCAGCGGAAATTCTGGCCGTGATCTCCTGCTTTAAGGCGAAAGGGGAGGCAGACGAATGAAAAAGACAAAACGCATTCTGGCCGTCGCTCTGCTGGCGGCGCTTTGCCTGGCGCTGACCGGCTGCGGCACCCAGGCAGCCAGCAATCTGGGCCGTTATTTCTCCTACATGGCCGGTGTTGTCGAGACAAGCGTGAGCAGCTCGCGGGCCATCCGCGCAAGCAAGAACGCGGTCGCGGCAGTCGATGAAAACACGCTTCCGGCCCCGGAAAACTTTGCCGTGGATGCCGACGGCGGCTACCGCTTCGACGCAGTGGACGGCGCGGCGTATTACATCCTCTACGTCTATGCCGACGCCGTCACGGTGGACGCCTCGGCCACCAGCGCCAAGATCGAAAACGACGGCAGCGCCTCCTTCAGCGGCAATGTGAGCGATTTTTCAAACCTTTCCTACGGCGACTGGTATGTCGGCGTGGTGGCCTATCCGGACTACAGCGTCAGCGAGATGAAGGCCTCCGCTCCGGCCAAGGCGGAATATCTGCTTTCCGGCGCGGTGGAGCTGGGTGAGCCGAGCTTCGGCAGCATGTGGTCTGTGGCGACGAACACGCTGGAGATCACGGTCAGCGGCATGAGCTTTGGCGGCACGGCCTATCCCGAGCGCATGGATCTTACTCTCACGAACACGGCGGACAGCGCCGATGTGGTCGAGCTGAGCACGGACAGCGTGGGAAGCTCCGTCACCGTGACCACCGATGCGTGCACGGCTGGCGCAAGCTACGCCATTGCGGCCGACTTCTTCTGGGATGAAACGCTTGTCACCAATCCCACGGCCTCGGCGGACGGCGGCACGGCCCAGACCAGCGCCACGGATAACCTCATCGACGAAGACTACGCCTACACCGGCAGCATTTTCAAGGGCTGCGATTTCCCGCACGTCCAGCGCGACTTTGACCCCAAGGCGGGCGGCTGCGCCGGTATGTGGGTGAATAACGGCTCGGCCGGCGGCGCGTCCATGGGCATGGGTTCGGGCGAGGCCTCGGCAGAGGCGGACGACGAGGAGACCGACCGCAACGTCTATTTCGACGCGGTGCCCATCGCGGCGGCCAACGGCGCGCAGTACTCCTACGATGTGGAAGTGACGAGCCCGGCCGGCAACGTGTCCCTCGGCTCGCGCATCACCGGCGGCAGCGTGGCCACGGGCTACGGCACGCTGGACATCTTTGCGGACGGCACCTTCCGCATGGAGCTTGAGTATCAGTACATCACCACCGACCGTGTCAACAGCCAGGTCAGCTATATGCCCGGCGCGCAGTGCTATGGCACCTACACGGTCAACCCGGATGGCACGCTCAACCTGTCCTATGACCATGCCAACGCCTCGCTCACGGACTTTGCCATCGTCACGGAACTGACCGGCAAAGCCGCCGCGGCAGCGACGGCGTCCTCGGAGCCTGCGGCCAGTGCGGAACCGGCGGCTGCATCCGCGGAACCGGCGGTCGGCAGCACCTCCGGCGAGCCTTCGTAAAAAAACATAAACAGCACATGGGCGGGAGTGATCCCGCCCATGCTGCTAGCTGTAAAAAAGCACCGGGGCCATACGACTCCGGTGCTTGGATGGTATGTTTTTTTTACAGTGCAAGACGCTTGTAAAGCTCCTCGGCACTGGCGCAGCCAACGCGTTCGGCCAGCGCTTCCAGCCGCTCGCCCTTGGTGGGCAGAGGCTTGGAAAGATCACCCGCGTCCAGCACGTTGCCCAGCGCAGCGCCCGCCACGGAGGCGGCGTTATGCAGCTTTTCGCGTGCGGTGGGGCAGCCGGTGAGCGCATAGCCCGTGTAGTTCAGCACAGAGGCGATCGCCTCGGACAGCAGACCCTGCGCAAACTCATCGCAGCGCTCGTCGCTAAACGCGCGGATGGCGCGCTCGGCCAGGGCCTTGGCTCCGGCTTCGACCTGCTCGGCCGTGAGCGTTTTGGTGAAATCCGCGTCCGAGACGGAGATCTCCGGCAGAAGCGCAAAGCTTTTGATGACCAGCGCTTTGCCGTTGTCGTCCAAAACGGCGAACGGCGTGTTCTGCGCGCCGGTGGCGAAATCCGTGGCGACCAAAACCAGCTTTGACTTGGCAAAGGCGTTTATCTTTTCCGGCTCCGCCGCTGCGTCCGCAAGGGACAGGGCAGGATTTTCACAGCGCATCCAAACGGCCTTGGCCGCCGTCATGGCGGTGCCGCCGCCGATGCCGAGGATCACGTCCGGCTCAAACAGATTCGCGCCGGTAACGGCCTGCTCCACGGCCTCGACCGTGGCCTTGCCGTCCAGCGAGAAAAACTCCGCCGTGCGCAGTCCATGATCGCGCAGAAAATCGGCCACAGGGGACACCGCGCCGCTGCGATAAAGGTTCACATCCGTGACGATGTAGGCACGATGGAAGCCATAGATCTCGCTGAGCTCCCGCAGGGCAACGCCCAGAGAGCCGGCGCGGAAATATACCTTCTTCGGAAGGTTCAGCATATGCTTCATGGTGTTTCTCCCTTATAGGTCGGGGAGCGCCAAGCGGCGTTCCCCGATTTGGTCGTGTTATTAGATGAAGCCGCCGACCTTGTCGACGCCGATCTCGGCGGTCAGGCCCAGGGGGTAAGCCGCGTGCGTGTCGGTGGGGAGATTGATCTCGACCTCGAGCACATCGCCGTAGATGGACTTGAACTTCTCTTCGCCATAGAAAGCCTTGAGGTAGCAGGCCTTCAGCTCGCCCAGCGTGGGATACACGGGGTTGCAGCCGGTGCAGGCATCGTGGAACGCCCACTCGGACATCTGATCGACCGCCGCGAGGAATTCCTTCTCCCACTCCTCGGCGCTCTTTTCGGGGTGCGCCAGGCACAGGTAGTCGCAGATGGTCTCGGGGATGTCAACATCCTTCTTCAGCTGCTCGGTAGCCTTGATCCAGTTCTCGAAGGTCTCCTCGTCGGTCTTGCCCTTGACGCCGATCAGCTCGCCCAGCTCGACATAGCGTTCAAACGCCTGCGGATACTTGTACTGGGAGAAGGTGCCCATGTGGTAGGGATGACGCTGCGCGTTGAAGCGGCAGACGAACGGGAACAGCAGGGCGTTGGCCGTGCCGTGGGGGATGTGGAACCAGCCGCCCAGCTTGTGGCTGAGGGAGTGGTTGATGCCGAGGAAGGCGTTGGCGAAGGCGATGCCGGCCAGCGCGGAGGCGTCGGCCATCTTCTCGCGGGCCACGGGGTCGGGCTTGGCATCGCGGAAGGCGGACTTGTACGCTCTGGGCAGATAGTCGAAGACCATCTTGGTGGCGTCCTTGCAGAAGCCGTTGGTATACTCGGTGGCAAAGGTGGAAACATACGCCTCGACCGCGTGGGTCAGAACGTCGTAACCGGAGGCCTGGGTGGCGCGCGGAGGCAGGCTCATCATGTTGTCGGCGTCGATGATGGCCATCTCGGGCATCATCTCATAGCCGATCAGAGGCCACTTCATGCCGGTGTTGGCATCGGAAATGATGGTGAACGGCGTGCATTCGGAGCCGGTGCCGGCAGTCGTCGGGATGCAGACGAGCTTGGCCTTGGTGCCCATCTGGGGGAAGAAACGGATACGCTTGCGAATATCCAGGAAGATGGTGGCCATGTCCAGGAAGGCTTCTTCGGGATGCTCGTACATGATCCACATGATCTTCGCGGTGTCGATGGCGGAGCCGCCGCCCACGGCGATGATGACGTCGGGCTGGAACTCGTTCATCTTGGGCAGGCCCTTCATGGCGTCCTGGATCTGCGGGTCAACGCGGATGTCGAAGAACTCGGCCGTCTCGATGCCCATGTCACGCAGCTGGTTGATGATCGCGTCGCACGCGCCCAGCTGATATAGGGTGGAGTCGGTGATGATGAAAGCGCGCTTGAAGTTGTAAACTTCCTTCATCTCGCGCAGAGCGACGGGCGTGCAGCCGGTCTTGTGGTAGACCTTCTTGGGCAGCTGGAGCCAGAGCATGTTCTCCTTGCGCATCGTGAGGGTCTTGATGTCGAGCAGCTGCTCGAAGTTGGTGTTGCCCATGTAGGCGGAGTTGCCCGCGGCGCCCGGTCCAAGCGTGAGGGAGGGAGCCACGTTGAAGTTGTACAGATCGCCCAGACCGCCGAAGGAGGTGGGCTGGTTGATGATGATACGGCCGGCGCGCATACGCAGACCGAAGCGCTCGATCTTGTCTTCCTCGGTGGGATCGACATACAGCGCGGCGGAGTGGCCGGCGCCGCCCTCGGAGACCATCTTGTAGCACATGTCATAGGCTTCGTCCAGCGTTTCAGCCTTGAACATACCCAGCAGGGTGGTGAGTTTTTCGTTGGCCCAGGGGTTGTCGTGCGAGGTGTCGTTGGTCTCGTAAACGAGGACCTTGGTGTCGTAGGGGACCTCGAAGCCGGCCATCTCCGCCAGGCGAACGGCGGTCTGGCCGACGGCGGGAGGATTGACGCCGTGGGTCTTGGCGTTGAAGAACACGGTGGCGACCTTCTCAGCCTGCTCGTCGTTGAGGAAGTAGCAGCGGGCGTCCTTCATCAGCGCCTTGACTTCGTCATACACGCTGGCCAGAACGGTGATGTGCTGCTCAGCGGCGCAGATCATGCCGTTGTCGAAGGTCTTGGAGTGGATGATGGACTCCACGGCCATGCGCAGATCGGCGGTCTCGTCGATGACGACGTTGCAGTTGCCGGGGCCCACGCCCAGAGCGGGGGTGCCGGAGGAGTAGGCCGCGTTGACCATGCCGGCGCCGCCGGTAGCCATGATGAAATCGGCCTCGCGCATCAGAACGGGGGAGATCTCCAGCGTCGGGGTGGAGATCCAGCTGATGACATGCTCGGGCATGCCGGCCTCGATCGCGGCTTCACGCATGATGCGGGCAGCGGCGATGGAGCACTGCACGGCGCGGGGGTGCGGGGAAAGGATGATGGCGTTGCGGGTCTTGAGCGCCAGCAGGACCTTATAAATGGTGGTCGAGGTGGGGTTGGTGGTCGGCGTGATGGCAGCCATAACGCCCTTGGGAGAGGCGATACGCTTGGTGCCGAAAGCCTTGTTTTCCTCGATGACGCCGCAGGTCTTGGCATTGCGCATGTAGTTCCAGATGTGCTCGGAGGCATACTGGTTCTTGGTCACCTTGTCCACGAGCACGCCGTAGCCGGTCTCTTCCACGGCCATCTTGGCCAGAGGAATGCGCATCTTGGAAACGGCGGTGGCCGCTTTTTCGCAGATGGCGTCGACCTGCTCCTGGGTGAAGGTGGCGTATTCTGCCTGCGCGGCGCGGATGATGGGCAGAGCTTCTTCCAGAGTCTCTACCGAGTTGATGAGCAGTTCTTGCATTTGTGAATACCTCTCCAATCAAAAATTCAGAAAATGCTGTTAATTTGTACAAATGCATGATATTATATAGACAGATTTTTTGTCAATAATAGTTTGTTCTCTGTCAATCATGTCAGAATTTTCACTTTTTGGTTGGAACATATTTGCACAAAAAATACATGGTTTTCTATGAAAATGTTCCAAAAAACAGGGGTATGGACCCGGGAAGTGCCCAAAATTTGTTTTTCGGCCCGCAGTCGAAAAACACGTGCCGAAAGGAGGAAAAAGGAGCAAATGAGGAATCGTGAACAGCTTCGAATGCACCTGATCCGCAGTACGATCAGCGTTGTTGCCCGCGATGGACTGGAAAAAACCAGAGTAAGCAGCCTGGCCGAATGGGCTGGTGTGAGCCAATCGGCGCTGTATCGCTGCTTCAAAAACAAGGACGATCTGCTCTGCGCTGCGCTTTTGCAGGAGGACAAGGGCTTCATCGAGCTGGTGCTTGCGCTGGCGCCGGTTCTGGACGATGAATCTCTTTCGTGGCGCGAGCGCTGCTGGCGGCTGTGGAAGCCGGTTTGGGATTTCATCATCGACCCGTCGGAGGACTGCGTGTTTTATATCCGCTACTATTATTCGGAAAACTTCCGCCGCGATGCAAAGCAGGAGCATGAACGGCTCATCGAGCCGGTGCGCGAAAGACTGCGCCCCTATTTTCTGCCGGGACGGCGCGATTCGGTTTTGCTGCATCAGATTTTTGAAACCATGCTGTCATTTGCCTATCGCGTCATGACGGGGGAACTGTCAAACGATGAGGACACCTGTCAGCTTGCTTTTGATCAGATCTGCAACTTCCTGCGCCCGCATTTCCGCTGTGGGGGATAACGGGGGCGACTTGTAATCCATGGGCGTTTGTGCTATGATACGCTGACAAGGATAACCAAAGGAGAATCATATGAAAAAAACGATTGCTTTTTTTGCGGCAGCGATGCTGCTGCTGACACTGATGGCCGGCTGCGGCGCGCAGATCGATCCGGCGGCGCTTTCGGTGCTTGAGGAATACGAGGCGCGTCTCGATGCCGTGGAGGCCCAGTTGGCCGAAGCGGAGAGCGCGGAGGAGACGGACGAGGAGACTGAGGAAAGCGCGCCGGAGACGGCGGAGACGGTGAGCGTTTTCGTTACCATCGCGGACGCCGGAGCGCTGGTCGTGTCCGATGAGGCGGTGGACGCCGAGGATGTGGATGGCGACGGCGCTGTCAGCATTGGCGACGCGTTGTACTGCGCGCACGAGCGTTTCTATGCCGGCGGCGCAGCGGAGGGCTACGCGGCGGAGGAAACGGAATACGGCCTTTCCATGACAAAGCTCTGGGGCGTGGAAAACGGCGGCAGCTATGGCTATTATCTCAACAACGCCTCTGCCTGGTCGCTGGCCGATCCTGTGGCGCAGGGCGACCATATCTACGCCTTCGGCTATGCCGATCTGGAGAGCTGGTCGGATACCTTTGCCTATTTTGACAGCTATGAAGCGCAGAACGAGGCGGAGCTGACGCTGTACTACACCGCGTTCGACGAAAACTGGAATCCGGTGGAGACCCCTCTTGCCAACGCGGCCATCACCATCGACGGCGAGCAGACTCGCTCCGCCACCGATGAAAACGGCAAATTCACGGTTTCCGTCAGCGAGGCGGGCCGCCATATCGTCAGTGCCGTCTGCGAGGACATGACCATCACGCCGCCGATCTGCATTCTGACGGTTGAGTGACGAGTATACGATATAAATATTCAAACGCCGGAGGAGACCATCTTCCGGCGTTTTTCGGGAGTTTTATGAAAAAACGTTGTTTTATCGCGCTGGTCATACTTCTGGCGCTGCTTCTTTCGGCCTGTGCGTCCGGTGACGGCGCGGCGCGGGAGGCGTACGAGACGCTGAACGAATATTATGCCGATCAGCCGGTCGCGCCCAATGAATATCTGCGCGCGCTGGCGTGGGCCTGCAGCGGCGAGGGCTACGATGGCTGGCAGACAGAGTGCTATGCCGCGGCGGCCGAATGGCTCGATTCCTGCGGCGGCGTTTTGTCAAATACGAAGTCCACGGAGTATTCCGCCGCGATCCTTACGCTCACGGCTGCGGGCTATGATGCGCGGGATATTGCCGGCTACGATCTCACAGCGGCGCTGTTTGATGCGAGCTTTGTTACCAAGCAGGGGATCAATGGCGCCATCTTTGCCCTGCTTGCGCTTGACAGCGGCGCCTACCCTGTGCCGGAGGGGCTGCGGGAGGAGCTGGTGGAGGCGATCTTATCGCGCCGGCTTTCCGATGGCGGCTTTGCCTTTTCCGGCGAGCGGGCCGATCCCGATATGACCGCCATGGCGCTGACGGCGCTGGCAGCCTATACGGATCGTGCGGATGTCGCGGCGGCCGTGGAACAGGCGCTGGAAACACTTTCGGCTCTGCAGGGGGAAGACGGGGGCTATGCAAGCTTTGGCACGGTCAACGCCGAGAGCAGCGCGCAGGTCGTGCTGGCGCTGGCGGCGCTTGGATATGAGCAGGAGGATGAACGCTTTGTGAAAAACGGCGTGAGCGCGCTGGATGCGCTGCTGTCGTATCGTCTTTCGGACGGCACCTTTGCCCATGAAGCCGGAGGCGCGTTTAACGCGCTGGCGACCTATCAGGCCTATGCCGCGCTCACGGCGGCGGCCGGAGACGAAAATCTTTTCACACTGGCGAAATGATCAGCGCGGAAAAAACCGCGAAAGGAAGATACGCATGAAATTTTTCCACCTGTCGGATCTGCATCTGGGAAAGCGCGTCAACGGCTTTTCCATGATCGACGATCAGCAATACATTCTGTCTCAGATCCTGTCCATTGCCGAATCGGAGCGGCCGGACGCCGTTTTGATCGCCGGGGATGTGTATGACAAAACGTCGCCCTCGGCGGAGGCGGTGCAGCTTTTTGATGATTTTCTGTATAAGCTGTCGCAGCGGCATATCCACACCTTCGTCATTGCCGGAAACCACGATTCGGCCGAGCGTCTCGCATTTGGCGGACGGCTCATGACGGCCAGCGGCGTTCATATGGCGCCGGTTTACAATGGCTGTGTGGAGCCGATAACGCTGGAGGATGAATACGGACCGGTGGACTTTTTTCTGCTTCCCTTTGTGCGCCCGGCGGATGTACGGCGATTTTACGGCGAGGAGGAGTCCATCGGCTCGTATACCGAGGCGCTTTCGTGCGCCGTGCGTCATATGAACATCCGGCCCGGCGTGCGCAGCGTGCTGGCGGCACATCAGTTTGTCACGGGCGCGGCCCGCAGCGATTCGGAGGATGTGTCCGTGGGCGGGCTGGACAACGTGGACGCGGAGGTGTTCGCGCCCTTTGATTACACGGCTCTGGGCCACATACACGGCCCGCAGAACATAGGCAGCGAGCGCATCCGCTACTGCGGCACGCCGCTGAAATACAGCTTTTCCGAATGCTCGCACAAAAAGAGCGTGACCGTGGTAGAGCTGCTGGAAAAAGGAAAAGTGGCCGTGGAAACCGTGCCGCTGACACCGCTGCACGATGTGCGTGAGCTGCGCGGCCGCTATGACGAGCTGCTCGACCGCCAAAGCTACGCCGGTA
Source organism: uncultured Oscillospiraceae bacterium (assembly GCA_964426125.1). Classification (GTDB taxonomy): domain Bacteria; phylum Bacillota; class Clostridia; order Oscillospirales; family Oscillospiraceae; genus CAJOIG01. Next base: position 2,188 of record CAYROZ010000047.1, on the reverse strand, counting down.
CAGCCACGGAGGACTATCTGCACATCACCCTGACGGATGAACAGGATATACCAGACGTTATCACCAGACTGCGGACGGTTTACCCGAACATCATGAAGCTTGACTACGACAACGCGCGCACGCGTGCCGGTGCGGTCGTTTTTGAGGAAATCGAGGAGCAGCGGTCGCCGCTTGAGCTGTTTGAGGCGTTCTTTGAAATGCAGAACGACCGGCCCATGGAACCGATGCAGCGGCAGCTGGCGGAGGATATGATGAAACGAATTTGGGAGGCGGAGTCATGAGACCGCTGCGGCTTACGATATCGGCGTTCGGGCCCTACGCCGGCAAAACGGAGCTTGAGCTTCAACGGCTCGGCACGGGCGGACTGTATCTCATCACAGGGGATACCGGCGCGGGGAAAACAACGATCTTTGACGCCATTTGCTATGCCCTATACGGCGAGGCCAGCGGAACGGCGCGCGAGCCTTCGATGCTGCGCTCGAAGTATGCCGCGCCCGAGACCGAGACCTTTGTAGAGCTTCGTTTTGCCTATAACGGCAAGGAATACTCGATCCGCCGCAGTCCGGAATACGAGCGTCCGGCCAAGCGGGGCAGCGGACTGGTGAAGCAGAGCGCGGAATCGGAACTTACCTATCCGGATGGACGTGTTTTGTCGAAAACGCGCGAGGTGGATGCGGCGGTGGAGGAGATTTTGGGTCTTGACCGCGAGCAGTTTTCGCGCATCGCCATGATCGCGCAGGGCGATTTTATGAAGCTGCTTCTGGCGGATACAAAGGACAGACAGAGCATCTTCCGCCAGCTTTTTAAAACGGACTATTACCGCAGCTTTCAGGAATCGCTTGGCCGGGAAGCGCGCCGGATGGAGCAGCAGTGCGAACGGCTGGAAAGCAGCGTGTGGCAGGCTGCGAGAAACCTTGTCTGCGCGCCGGACAGCGCCTTGGCGGAGAGTGTTATGCAGGCGCGGGAAAGGGCGCTTGCGCTGGCGGAGCTTTCCGCTCTTGTGCAGTCACTCTGTGCCGAGGATGAGCGGCTGTATGAGGAGGAAAAAAGAGAAAAGCGGGAAGCAGAGGAACAGTTGGAGCGCTGCAAGGCGGAGCTTCAGCAGGCGCGTTCTGCCGATTCGCTTCGGGCGGCCAGAGAGGAAAAGCAGGCCCGGCTTGAACAAAAGCAGCATCTGCTCGCGCAGGCAATGCAGCAGCTGGATGCATTCGATGAGCAAACACTGAAAAAGCTGCAGGAGCAGAGCGCGGATCTTCGGGCGCAGATGCCGCTTTATGAGGAGGAAAAAGCGCTGGAACAGACCCTGCGTCAAACGCAGGAAAAGCAGCGAAAGGATCAGCGCGACCACGATGCCGTTTCCCAAAAGGCGGAACTGCAACGGGAAACCCTTCGGCAGGCGGAGGAGAGAAAATCGGCCCTGTCCGGGGCCCAGGCGGATAAGGCACGGCTGGAGCACCGAAAGCAGCTGCTTATCGAGCGGCAGGAAAAGCTGGAAGAACTGCGCCGTCATATTGCGCTGTGTGCTGAGCGGGAGAAAGCCTTCCGGGAGGCGCTTGAGCGGGCGGAACAGGCGGAACGGGCCATGGAACGGGCCAACGCCGAATACGAAACGCTCAACACCCGCTTTCTCCGGGATCAGGCAGGGCTCCTGGCGCGGACGCTTCGCGTGGGTGAGCGCTGTCCGGTGTGCGGATCGACGGAGCATCCACAACCGGCGGTTCTTCCAGAATCCGCGCCAACGCAGTCGCAGCTGGCGGAGGCGAAGAAGAAGGCGGCGGCAGCGCAGAAACAGGCCGAGGCGAGCGGAAACGATCTTGTCGGAGCAAAAAAAGATCAAACTGCCGCGCAGGAGCGGCTTGAGCAGCTGCAAGCGGAGTGCTTCGCGCAGGAGGGCGATGAAGATATTGCCGCGCGTGTCGAGCAGCAGCTGGAGGAAAACCGGCGGGCGCTGCTTGAAACCGATGCAAAATGGACGGCGGCGGAGAGCGCGTGCCGGGAACTGGATGAATTGAGCGAGCGGATACCGCAGATGCAGAAAAGCTGTGACGCCGTCGAGCAGGAGCGACTGACTCTTATCCAGACGCTGGCCGGGGGCAAAACGGCGCTGGAGACGCAGGAGAAAAGTCTTCTGACGCTGCGTGCGCGTTTGCCATATCCGACCTTTGAGCAGGCGCAGGGCGAGCTTGAG
>CAYROZ010000046.1:0-13147 GCA_964426125.1 uncultured Oscillospiraceae bacterium | reverse complement strand
TTCCCTCTTGCTTTACAAAATGTTTTCAATAGAAATGATAAATCCGAACACACTATCCGCTTGGATAATGTGGTTCGGATTATCATTGTTTGGTCCGAGTGACTGGGTTCGAACCAGCGGCCTCCTGCTCCCAAAGCAGGCGCGCTACCGACTGCGCCACACCCGGATATGCCAAATAATAATACCCCGCGGCGGCCGCTATGTCAAGCCGCGCGGAAAGGAGCCGCCGGAGCAGTTCCGGCGGCTCAGGTGATTTTTATGCCTCCGCAGCCATGGCGCGGATGACCTCGTCGATCTTATCGGCCACGGCGATGAAATCGGCTTCCTTATAGCCCTTGGTGGTCATGGCCGCCGTGCCGATGCGCACGCCGGAGGTCTCCATGGGCGAGCGCGTTTCGTTGGGAACGGTGTTTTTGTTGAGCGTGATGTTGAAATCCTCCAGCCGGTCCTGCACGGCCTTGCCAGTGAGCATCGGGTGGGTTTTGGAGAAATCGAGCAGGAACAGATGGTTGTCCGTGCCGCCGGTGACCACATCGTAGCCAAGACGGATGAATTCATTGCACATGGCTTTGCAGTTGCGCACGAGCTGGTGGATGTATTCGCGGTACTCCGGCGTGCACGCCTCCTCCGCCGCCACGGCCTTGCCGGCGATCACATGCTCCAGCGGGCCGCCCTGCGTGCCGGGGAACACGGCGCTGTCCACCTTGCGGGCAAGCTCCTGCTTGCAGAAGATCATGCCGCCGCGCGGGCCGCGCAGAGTCTTGTGGGTGGTGGTGGTGATGATGTCGGCCAGCCCGAACGGCGAGGGATGGTCGCCTGCGAGAATGAGCCCCGCGATGTGCGCCATGTCCACCATGAAATACGCGCCGCAGGCGCGCGCGATGGCGGCGATGCGCTCGAAATCGATGATGCGGCTGTAGGCCGAAGCGCCCGCCAGAATGAGCGCGGGATGCTCCGTTTCCGCCTTGCGGGCCAGATCGTCGTAGTCGATGAAGCCCTCGCTCGTGACATCGTAGCTCACGATGCGGAACAGCTTGCCGCTGAAATTCACAGGCGAGCCGTGGGTCAGATGGCCGCCGTTTGAAAGCGACATGGACAAAATGGTGTCGCCGGGCTTGAGCACGCTCATAAACGCGCCCAGATTGGCGTTGGAGCCGCAGTGCGGCTGCACGTTTACGTGATAATCCGTGCCAAACGCCTCGCGCCACTTGTCGCAGCAGTACTGCTCCAGCTTGTCCACCCAGCGGCAGCCGCCGTAATACCGGCCCTTGCTGCCCGTGTCGCGTTCGGCGGGATAGCCCTCCGCGTATTTATTTGTAAGGCACGAGCCAACGGCGCGCAGCACCCGCTCGCTGACAAAGTTTTCGCTGGCGATCAGCTCGACATTTTCGTCCTGCCGCTGCTGCTCCTTGGCGATGAGATCAAAAACAATATCCATCGTATCTCCCCCTTGCACTGCATTTTTCCTTTTCTGCGATTTTACCACAATGCGGCCCAAAACACAATCATCCATATTTCCCCCGATTTTTCGCTTTTGTTTTACAAATGCCGCCGCAAAGCCTATAATGAATATATCGTATGCAAATAAAGAGGTGCGCCCATGAAAAAGGTGCTGAGCATCATCGTTTTTGTGCTGCTGTGCGTGTGCGCGGCGGCTGTGCTGTATGCCAATACCGGCGCTCTGCGCGAGGCGGACGAGGCCGCGGCGGCAACGCCCACGCCCGAACCCACGGCAACGCCGGAGCCCACGCCCGAGCCGCCCGTTTGGCTGCCGGGCTATGCCGCCTCCGACGGCGGGGCGATCGAGCTGCTCGATGAAAATTTTGCGCCGTTTATGACCGTTGCGCGCGGCACGGCGCTTGAAACCGAGCAGGGCGGCGGGATAAACGGCCACGGCGTGCCGGTTTTGTATGAGCACATCCGCCTTGCGGACGGCACGGAGGGCTATATGGCCGCGGGTGCCATTTCCGAAACGCTCGACGGCTGCGTGACGGAGCAGACCGTTTATGTGCGCACGACCACGGATTATTATCTTTCGCCCGACTCCATCGCGCTGGACGGCGACGCGCTGGCGGAAAAGGGAACGGCGCTGACCGTGCTCGGCTTCGACACCCTCCGCGAGGACGGGCAGGTGCGGATGTACCGCGTGGCGGACGAGACCGGCGCGGAGCATTACATCCGCGCGCAGTATGTGACGCAAAGCGAAGCGGAGGCCGCCGGCGTGTACGACGAGGCGATGCAGGCCATCCATGCCGAGCGCAGCGACCGCTACGGCGGCGGCGCGCCGGGAGCGCTGGATTACTGGCCGCGAGCGAAGGATTTCGAGGCACGCACGCCCATGCCCGAAACCTGCAAAACGCTGTATATCCCCAGCTACCCCGAGTGCATCGAGAACTGGCAGAGCTATCTTGACGCGGCGGACGGCTGCGGCATCAACGCCTTTTGCGTGGACATCACGGACGGCAATGCCGTGGCCTATGCCTCGGATGTGATGGCGGAATATTCCCCCTCGACCGCTGCCGCCGCGCAGAACAGCCGCGAGACCTATGCCGAGGCCATCGCCGCGCTGAAGGCCGCGGGCTATTACGTCATCGGCCGCATCACCTGCTTCAACGACCCGCTGTGCTGCGCCGACCGGCCGGAATGGGCCATTGCCAATCCCGATGGCTCGCTGCGCCGGGCGGACGACTCCTATTTCCTGTCGCCGTGCTCGCGCGGGGCCTGGCAATACAAGCTGGCGCTGGCGCTCGAGGCGGTGGAGCTGTTCGGCTTTGACGAGATCCAGTTTGACTATGTGCGCTGCCCCTCCGGCATTTCCGAATCCGCCACGAGCACGGCGGTGGATTTCAAAAACCGCTTTTCCGAATCCAAGGCGCAGGCCATCCAGCGCTTTTTGATGTACGCGGCGGACAACCTGCACGAGGCCGGGGTCTATCTGTCGGCGGATGTGTTCGGCGAGACCTCGAACGGCTACGTTACGCAGTACGGCCAGTATTGGGCGGCCATCTCCAACGTGGTGGACGCCATCAGCGCCATGCCCTATCCCGACCACTACGGCCCCATCGGCGACTGGAATCCGTGGGAGCATCCGTATGAGCTGATAAACGAGTATTTTGCCGCCGGCGTGGTCGAGCGGCAGACCGAGTGCCCCACACCGGCTGCCGTTCGCACATGGATCCAGTGCTACGACGCCATCAAGCCGCCCTACAACAGCTACTACAGCGAAAACGTGGGCGCGCAGATCCGCGGCCTGTTCGACGCGGGGCTGACCGGCGGCTATCTGACCTGGAACGGCGGCGGCGACTGGGGCCGCTATGCCGCCTGCCGCGACGCATTTGACATCGACCCCTGAGCGAAACGAGGTGACGCATGGATCTTCAGCAGCTTCAATATTTCCGCACCATCGCGCGCACGGAGAACATCTCCCGCGCCGCCGAGCTTTTGTATGTGGCGCAGCCGAATCTGTCCGTTTCCATCACGCGCCTGGAGCAGGAGCTGGGCGTGGCGCTGTTTGAGCGCAAGCGCGGCAAGATAAAGCTCACGCCCACAGGACGCATTTTCCTCGCCTGCGCGGACAGTGTGCTCGACCGGCTGGACGACGGCATTGCCGAAACGCGCCGCTTTGAGCAGGGCTACAACGAGCAGGTGCGCGTGGCCAGCAGCATCGTGGATCTGATGGCAAGCCTGCTGGCGGACTATCTGGCGGAAAACCGCACGCTCGCCTTCCGCGAGATCAGCCGCCGCAACGAGGAGATCGCCCCCTGCGTTTTGGCGGGCGAGGCCGATTTGGGCTTTTGCTTCGGCACGGTGGAGCAGACCAATCTGGAATACATTCGTCTCGACAGCTGCGAGCGCGTTGTGATGCTGTCAAAGTCCCATCCGCTGGCCGGGCACGGCATCGTTTCACTGCGCGAGCTGGACGGGGCGCGCTTTGTGTGCAATCTGGCGCGCGACGACCGCGCCCTGTTCGATGGTCTGAGCCGCACGGGCCGCTTTCGCCCGCAGATCCTCTTTGAGTGCGACGATGGCCGCGTGGAGCAGAGTATGCTCATCTCCGGCGGCGCGGTGTCTATCACGCCGGTCTCCCATTATCTGAAGCTTCTGAAGGCGGACGCCGCGCTGCCGCTGACCTATCTGCGCGTGCGCGAGCCGCTGCCGAGCGCCTGCATCGGCATGGTCCGTCCCGCGGGCAAGATGCTCAGCGCCGCCTCGCTGCAATTTTACGAGATGGTGTCGCGCTTTTTTGAAAACGAGCACCGGCTCGCCGCCGATTTTGAAAAAACACTGCCGCCCAGATAAATCCGCTTTCTTCAAAGCAAAAACGGCTGTCCCGAATGGGACAGCCGTTTTTTTTCGGTTTTATTGGTTCGACGGAAAATCAGTCGATGCCGCCGAAGCCGCCGGGGGGCACCTCACCGGGAGCGAGGTCCGCCGGGGGCTCGGGGGGCATGGAGCCGTCCGGCATGTTCATGGAGCCGGCTTCTTCGCTCGCGGGCTCGGCAGAGGCTTCGCCGCTGGGCTCACCGGAGGGCTCGCCGCTGGCGGAGGCAAACGGGTTCTCCACAGCGTAGTCTTCCCACGCGGGGATCTCACCGGCCTCGGAAGCGTCGACCTTTTCCTCAAAGGCGCCCACGGTCACAGTGAAGCCCTTGCCGTCGACATACACGGTGCCGTCCGTGCCAACGACCTTCGCGCCCTCGATCTTGCCTTCGAGATACAGCGTGCCGGTCACGGTGGAGTCGCCGGTGACGGTCCAGACGGAGTCGGCATCGACATACACGTTCGCCACGCCGTCGCCGGTGTAGCCGCCGTTGAGCTCGTCGTTGCAGACGATCGCGCCTTCCAGCGCGGAGCCGTCGAGCATATAGAAGTCAAGGTTGGAGATGGTGTCGTACACCACGTCGCCCTTCATCTCCTGGCTGGAGCCGGTGAAGATGCAGTTGGCGCCGTTTTTGCCGGCCTTGCCCCAGGTGCGGGAGGAGGAGTTGCCGGTGACCTGCAGCCAGTAGGTGGTCTCGTCGCTGTAGGAGACGTCAACATCCTGGAAGGTGATGTAGCTGGAGGTGTTGGTGTTATACAGCACGGGACCGGCGTTGCAGGTGAGGGTGCCGCCGATCATGTCATACTCAGAGGTGCCGACATCGGCATCGCCGGACATGGACTGGTAAACAATGATGTTCCAGACCTTGCCATCGTTGAGGGAACCGGAGAGCATATTGCCGGTCAGATCGCAGTCAAACAGGCGGATGGTGTTCTTGCCCTCGATGGCCACGGCCTCGGAGCCGCCGGTGTAGAGGTAAGCGTCATGGATGGAGATGTCCGCCGTGACATACACCGCGCCGGTGCCGCCCTCGGTGACATAGGAGCCGCCATCGATGACCATCTTGCCGCCGCCGCGGTCGGAACGAACGGCCGCCGCCGCCATGGGCGCCTCGGTGGTCACGTTGCAGTCCCAGGCGTACAGCGTGCCGCCGCCGGCCACGTGCAGACCGCCCGCGGAAGCCTCGGTGGTGGTGATGTCAAGGCCGGTCACATAGGCCACGCCCTTGTCATACGCGAAAACGCCTGCGCCGCCGCGCGTGGTGGATTCGATGGTGCTGTCGGAAACGTACAGCTCGCCGTCGGAAACGAACAGGGCCGCGCCCACGCCGTAGAAGCTGGAGGCGTCGCCGCTGGTGCCCTCGCCGCTGGTGGCGAAGCTGCTGTCGCTGATGTGGGCGACCGCGCCCTCGTAAACGTGGATGATGTTCTCATCGCCGTTTTCCGAGCTCATGGTCACGCCGGAAATATCCTGATCTTCGGTGACGTCCATCACGGAGTCGTAGCTGTCGGGCTTGCTGCCGCCGCCGCCGGGAGGCATACCCATTCCTCCGGAGGCCTCGCCGGATGCGCCGGAGGCTTCGCCGCTGGCGGCCATCGCGACGAGCGAAAGCATCAGGCAAAGCGCCATAAGGATCGCCAGAAGCTTGCTTGCTTTTTTCATGTTTTTCTCCTTTCCTGTTCATGCCATTTTGGTCATGCACTGAGCATTATAACGCAAACGGGCTGCGCATTTCAATTATAAAATTGTGAACAATGCAAAAATTTTCACGGCACATCCTGCGCGTTTTCGCGCAGAGGCAGGTCGGTGAATATCGTTTGCATCAGCGCCTGATAATCCGATGCATAGCGGGCCTTGGCGATGCGCTTTGCATAGCGCTCGGTGTCGTTGAACAGATGAATGGTATAAAACCACAGGCCCTTCATGCGGCTCATGGCGTTGTGCTCGGAGCCGAAGCGGCGGCAATAGCCCTCAAAAAGCTCGGCGAAAAAGCCCCGCAGCTCCTCCGGCGATGCCGCCGGGCCGCCCCGCAGTTTTCGCACCAGCGCGGGATCGGCCACCACGCCGCGCCCGATCATCAGGGCGGATGCCTCCGGCCAGCGCTGCGCGGTCTCGGCCGCACCGTCCACCGTGGTGATGCCGCCGTTATAGCACAGCGGCGCGCGGCTTTGATGCAGAGCGAAGGAAAACATATCCGGATGGAGCGGGCCTTTATACATCTCCTTTGCCGTGCGCGGATGCAGCGTCAGCTCGCAGACTGGATATTTATTAAAGATATCCATCAGCGGCGCAAACTCCTCCGGCGCCGTCATGCCGAGGCGTGTCTTAATGGATATTTTCCCGTCGAACGCGGAAAAAATCTCATCCAGAAAGCGGTCGAGCGCCGCCGGATCGCGCAGCTGGCCCGCGCCCTTGCCCTTGGCCGTCACGGTGCCGGACGGGCAGCCGAGATTGAGATTGATCTGCTCGTAGCCAAGTTCGCGCAGGCGCTGCGCTGTCCACAGAAAGTCCGCCGCGTTGTGGCCCAGAAGCTGCGGCACCAGCGGCACCGACTCGTTGGCCTCGGGCATCAGATCGCGAAACTTCTTGGGGCTGAAAATGCGGTTTTGCGTGGTGGCAAAAAAGGGCGCGAAATAGCGGTCCGCGCCGGGGAAATATTTGTGGTGAATGGCACGCCAGGTGCTGTCGGTAATGCCCTCCAGGGGCGCAATATAATATCTCATGGGCCCATGATACCACAGCGGCGCTTGACTTGGAACCGAAAACTGCTAAAATGGCTTTATCGTTTGCAAAAAGGCGGGGAGATGCCATGGCGAAGAAAGAGGAAAAAACCAACGTGATGCGGCTGCTGGACGCGAAAAAGCTGAGCTACAAGCCGCGCGAATACGACCCCAACGTGGCCATCGCGGGCTTGGATGTGGCCACGCTTCTGGGCGAGGATACGCCCCGCGTGTTCAAAACGCTGGTGACGACCGGCAAAACCGGCGCGCATTATGTGTTCATGGTGCCGGTGGCGGCGGAGCTCGATTTGAAAAAGGCCGCCAGGGCCGTGGGCGAAAAATCCATCGAGATGCTGCGCCAAAAGGAGCTTTTGCCGCTGACGGGCTATGTTCACGGCGGCTGCTCGCCCATTGGGATGAAAAAATTCTTCCCCACCGTGGCGGACGAATCGGCGCTGGGGTTTGACACCATCTTCTTCTCCGCCGGAAAGGTGGGCTTTCAGGTGGAGCTGGCCCCGCATGATCTGGAAAAGATCATCCGCCTTTCCTGGGCGGACATCACGGTCTGACCGGAGAGGAGAGGTCATGCTGAAAACAAACCATCGCGTCCGCTGCCTGGTTTATGCGGGCGTGTGCCTTGCGCTGGCGCTGCTGCTGCCGTTTCTCACAGGGCAGCTGCAAACCATCGGCAGCGCGCTTTGCCCCATGCACATCCCCGTTTTGCTCGCGGGCTTTCTGTGCGGGCCGTGGTGGGGTCTCGCCGTGGGCGTGGCCGCGCCGCTTCTGCGCTCGGCGCTGTTTGGAATGCCGCCGTTGTTTCCAAAGGCTGCGTCCATGGCCTTTGAGCTGGCCGCCTATGGTCTTGTGAGCGGGCTTTTATACCGCGCGCTGCCGAAAAAGCCCTGGGGCGTGTGGATGGCGCTGGCCGCGGCCATGCTGGCCGGACGGCTTGTGTGGGGCGCGGTGATGACGGTTTTTGCCGGCGTGAGCGAAATAAGCTTTGGCTGGGCCGCGTTTTGGACGGGCGGCTTTGCCGGGGCGGTGCCGGGCATCGTTTTGCATCTGATCCTCATCCCTCCGGTCGTGCTGGCCCTGCAAAAGGCCGGACTTGCGCAGAGATAAAAAATCGGTCTGCCTCCCAAAGAGACGGGAAGCAGACCGGTCTTTTTTATTCATCCAGCTTGAGCACAGCCAGAAAGGCCTCTGTGGGCAGCTGCACGGAGCCGAGCGAGCGCATTTTCTTCTTGCCCTCTTTCTGCTTTTCCAGCAGCTTTTTCTTGCGTGTGATATCGCCGCCGTAGCACTTGGCCAAAACGTCCTTGCGCATGGCCTTCACGGTCTCGCGGGCGATGATCTTGCCGCCGATGGCCGCCTGAATGGGCACCTCGAACAGCTGGCGCGGGATGTTCTCCTTCAGCTTTTCGCACAGCCTGCGCGCGCGGGGATAGGCCTTGTCGCGGTGGGCAATGAAGCTGAGTGCGTCCACCTGGTCGCCGTTTAAGAGCAGATCGACCTTCACAAGATCGGACGGCTTATACTCGGAAAACTCGTAATCCATGGACGCGTAGCCCTTGGTGCGGGCCTTGAGCGTGTCGAAGAAATCGTAGATGATCTCGCCGAGCGGGACTTCATACCGCAGCTCCACGAGCCGCTGGTCGAGATACTGCATATCGCGATACACGCCGCGCCGATCCTGACACAGCGGCATGATGTTGCCCACAAAATCGTTCGGCGTGATGATGGACAGATTCACATACGGCTCGCGCGCCTCGGCAACAGACCCGGCATCCGGGAAGTCGTGGGGGTTGGAGATATAGCGCACGGAGCCGTCCGTCATTTCGATCTCATACACCACCGAGGGCAGCGTTGTGACCAGATCGAGATCGAACTCACGCTCCAGACGCTCCTGTACGATCTCCAGATGCAGCATTCCCAAAAAGCCGCAGCGGAAGCCGAAGCCCAGCGCCACAGAGCTTTCCGGCTCATAATGCAGCGACGAATCGTTCAGCTCCAGCTTTTCCAGTGCGTCGCGCAGATCGGGGTATTTTGACCCGTCCTCCGGGTAGATGCCGCAGTACACCATCGAGCGCGCGGGGCGATAGCCGGGCAGGGGCTCATCCGCGGGGCGCTGCGGCTCCGTGACCGTGTCGCCCACCTGGGTGTCGCGCACGTTTTTGATGCTGGCCGTGAAATAGCCCACCTCGCCGGCCAGCAGCTCGTCGCAGGGCTCAAAGCAGGTAGGCAAAAGCCGTCCCAGCTCCACGATTTTGTAGCTGGCGCCCGTGGCCATGAACTTCACGTCCATATCCCGGCGCAGACGGCCATCCTTGAGCCGCACCAGCACGATCACGCCGCGGTAGCTGTCGTACTGGCTGTCAAACACCAGCGCCTTCAGCGGCGCGTCCGGGTCGCCCTTCGGGCTGGGGATGGTTTCGATGATGGCATCGAGCACGCTTTCCACGTTCAAACCCGTTTTCGCGCTGATCTCCGGCGCATCCATGGCGGGAATTCCGATGATGTCCTCGATCTCCGTTTTCACAGCGGCGGGATCGGCCGCGGGCAGATCGATCTTGTTCACGACCGGCAGGATCTCCAGATTGCTGTCGAGCGCAAGATAGGTGTTGGCAAGCGTTTGCGCCTCCACGCCCTGCGAGGCGTCCACCACCAGAACCGCACCCTCGCACGCGGCCAGCGAGCGCGAGACCTCGTAGTTGAAGTCCACATGGCCCGGCGTGTCGATGAGATTGAGCTCGTAGCCCTTCCAGTACAGCGTGGCCGCGCGGGCCTTGATGGTGATGCCGCGCTCCTTTTCCAGATCCATGTTGTCCAGGATCTGGTCGCTCATCTGGCGCTCATCCACCGCGCCCGTCAGCTCGATCAGACGGTCGGACAGGGTGCTTTTGCCGTGGTCGATGTGGGCAATGATCGAAAAATTCCGAATGTTTTCCTGTTTCATTTTGTATAACTCTCCGCGATGTCCGCCAGCTCGCGAAGCTGGTCGGCGATGCTTTTCAGCTGCTTGTCCGTGGCACGGCTGGAATCGGCGCTGCGGCCGAGCAGATAATCCGCCGTTACGCCGTAGTAGTCGCAGGCGCGGCACACAAACTCCAGCCCCGGCTCGCGTGCGCCGTTTTCATAATGGCTCAAAAGCGCCTGGCTGATGCTCAGATCGGTCGCCGCGCGGCGCTGGGACAGTCCGCGCGCTTTGCGCAGGTCGGCCAGCGTTTGGCAAAAGATGTTCAGCATGGTTCGGTTCCTCTTCTCCTGGATTCTCTCAGATGATAACAAACGGTATTATATCGGATTTACCGCCGCTTGTAAACAAGAAATTTGCGTCGGGCGCTTGCAATTTAGTCGGCTAAGTGCTACGATGATTTTGTACGTTCAAAAGTTAGGAAAAAAATAATAAATATACGGAGGAAAACCAATGTTTGAAGAACTGATCGAGGCCCTCAAGGCCGCAGAGAAAAAGACCATCGTTTTCACCGAAGGCTCCGACGCGCGCATCCTTTATGCGGCGGCCCGTCTGGCCAAGGAAGGCTTCCTGACCCCGCTGCTGGTCGGCAACGTGGAGGAAGTCAAGGCCGCGGCGGCTGAAGGCGGCTTCGACATCGAGGGCGTGGAGATCATCGATCCCGAGACCTACGCCGAGATGGACGCCATGGTGGAGAAAATGGTCGAGCTGCGCAAGGGCAAGATGACCCCCGAGGACTGCCGCAAGAATCTTCTCAAGGGCAACTACTTCGGCACCATGCTCGTGAAGATGGGCAAGGCCGACTGCCTGCTGGGCGGCGCCACCTATTCCACGGCCGACACCGTGCGTCCCGCGCTGCAGCTCATTAAGTGCAAGCCCGGCAACTCCAATGTGTCCGGCACCTTTATTCTCGTGCGCGAGAAGGACGGCGTGGAGGAGAAGTACGCCATGGGCGACTGCGCCATCACCATCCACCCCACCGAAGACCAGCTGGTCGAGTCCGCTGTGGAGACCGCGAAGGTCGCCAAGAAGTTCGGCATCGACCCCAAGGTCGCGTTCCTGAGCTTCTCCACCAAGGGCTCCGCCAAGGACGACACCGTCACCCTCATGCAGAACGCCTGCGCCAAGGCCAAGGCCGCCATGCCCGACGTGCCCGTGGACGGCGAGATGCAGTTTGACGCCGCCGTGTCCCCCACGGTCGGCCAGCTCAAGTTCCCCGGCAGCCCGGTCGCCGGCTATGCCAACACCTTCATCTTCCCCGACGTCAACGCCGGCAACATCGGCTACAAGATCGCCCAGCGCTTCGGCGGCTTCGCGGCTTACGGCCCGCTGCTGCTCGGCCTGAACGCCCCCATCAACGACCTGTCCCGCGGCTGCGTGGCCGACGAGGTCTATAAGATGAGCATCATCACCGCCTCTCAGGCGCTGTAAAAAAACAAATTAAAACGCTTCAAAGCCCGGTGCAGATGCATCGGGCTTTGTCTTTGCGCGCTTTTCTGTTATAATGGGGCTCAGATCAGCCCTCCGATGAGCAGCTTGATGCCGATGGCGACCAAAATCGCGCCGCCGAGCGTTTCCGCCTTTTCGCCGGAGAGATTCGGAATGAGCTTGCCGCCGTAGCATCCGGCCAGGCACACGAAAAAAGTGACCACGCCGATCACGCCGCTGGCCGGGAGCAGACCCAGGCCGCCGCAGTAGTCCGGGTCGATGCCCATGGCCACACCCACGGCCAGCGCGTCGATGCTCGTGGCTACCGCCAGCGCCACCAGCTTTTTGTGGTCCAGACACCCGCCGGAAAAGGCGGAGGCGGAGCCGCTTTCGTCCGAGCCCTCGCCGCTGCGGATGGCGCGGATGCCCTCGAGCAGCATACGGCCGCCGATGAACGCCAGCAGTGCAAACGAGATAAACGGCGCGATGGTCTCGGCGTAGGCTGCGACCTGCCCGGCAAGAAAGCTGCCGACCAGCGGCATGAGAAACTGAAACGCGCCGAAATACAGCGCCATGATGGCGGCGTGGCGGAAGCGGAAGCCCTTCATGGTCATTCCGTTGGTCACGGAGATGGCAAAGGCGTCCATGGAAAGACTCAGGCCGGTCAAAAGGGCAAACAGCATGGAGGTGTCTCCTTTGGATAAAGAATATTACATGGGTCTTGCGCTGGATCTGGCGCGCGAGGCCGCCGCGGCCGGGGAAGTGCCGGTGGGTGCGGTGGTCGTGGACGGGGACGGCCGCGTGATCGGGCGGGGCCGCAACCGCCGCGAGGAAAAAAGCGCCACGTCCCACGCGGAGATCGAAGCCATCGACGAGGCCTGCGCCGCGCGGGGGACCTGGCGGCTGGACGGCTGCACGATCTATGTGACGCTCGAGCCCTGCCCCATGTGCGCCGGGGCGATTTTAAACGCGCGCATCCCCTGTTTGGTGTTCGGCGCGCGCGAGGGGAAAAGCGGCTCCGTGGGCAGTGTGATCGATCTGTTTTCGGAAAACTACGGCTTTGCCCCGGCGGTGTATGCGCAGGTACGGGCCGCGGAAAGCGCTGCGCTGCTGCGGGATTTTTTTGAGCAGCGCCGCTGAATATTATCCGCGTTCGGCGCGCCGCCGTCAACCAACAAGACAAGAAAACTGCCCAAAGAAGGGTCTGCCGCGATGGATGCAGCAGACCCTTGATTTTTTATTCGATGGGCGTACCGTCCGTGTGGAACAGCGGCAGCGGGGCCAAAACGGTGATGTCCTCGCGGTCCTTGGCGTCGCCCTCGGCCAAAACGGCCATGCGCGCCACGATGTTGCCGCCGGCACGATCCACCAGCTCCTCCATCGCCCGCAGGCTTTCGCCCGTGGAGATCACGTCGTCGATGATCACGATGCGCTTGCCGGCCATGGCTTCGGCGTCCGCCGTGTCGATCACGAGAGTCTGGTCGCCCTCGGTGGTGATGGACTTGACGTTCACTTCGAAAACGCCGGACATATAGGCCTTGGCCTTTTTGCGCGCCAGCAGATACTTCACGCCGCTCTGGCGGCTCATCTCATACAGCAGCGGGATGGCCTTGGCCTCCGGCGCGATCAGATAGTCGCACTCCGGCATTTTCTTCAGCAGCGCCGGCGCGCAGTGGATCGTGAGGTCCACGTCGCCGAAGATGG
>CAYROZ010000045.1:0-13200 GCA_964426125.1 uncultured Oscillospiraceae bacterium | reverse complement strand
ATAGCAGCTCGTGGTGATCTCACCCATGACGTACACAAGACCGGTCGTGGCCGTGCACTCGCAGGCCACATGGCCGTTCGGGTCCTGTTCGAAAATGGCGTCCAGAACGGCGTCGGAGATCTGGTCGCAGATTTTGTCGGGATGGCCTTCGGTCACGGATTCAGAGGTAAAAAGATAGTGTCCCATATTCAAATAACTCCTTTGTTATAATTTTCGTCAAAAAAAGCCTGCCGGTGATTCGGCAGGCATAAGAAATAATGGTATATTTCCTTATCTTCCGATTTACACCGCCGGATTTGGCACCTTACGCATTTTCTCGCAGGTTGCCGGGCTTCACAGGGCCGGTCCCTCCACCACTCTCGATAAGGTATTCAATTCTTTCGCTCTCATTAAGCGCATCTATTGTATCACGAACGCACGCATTGTCAAGCCCTTTCGCCCAAAATCGTCTCAAGGCCTGTGCCGTCGAAGGCCGGGGTATAGGCGCTTTCGGCGCTCTCCGGCTCCTGGGTGTAGCCATCGAGTATGCCGAGCGCCCGCATATAGTCGGCCACGCGCCCGTATTCCTCCGCCGTGAGCCGACGGTCGGGCCCGCCCTGTCCGTTGGGCGTGTACTGGCTCATCAGACTCACCATCACATCGCCGGGACGGAAGGTGTCCGCGATCCAGTCGAGCACGCCGAAGCTGTTGTCAAGCTCGCCCGGCAGCACCAGATGGCGGATGAGCACGCCCGAGCGCATCACGCCCTCGTCATCGAGCACATAGGGCCCCACCTGACGGAACATCTCCAGGATCGCGCTTCGCGCCACAGCCGGATAATCCGGCGCGCCGGACAGCCGCGCGGCCAGCGCGGAGTCGGAGTATTTCAGATCCGGCATGTAAATTTGTATCCGCCCCTCGAGCAGCTTGAGCGTCAGGGGCTTATCGTAGCCGCCGCTGTTCCACACCACCGGTACAGACGGCGGCGGGTCGAGCGCTTCGCGCACCGCCAGCGCATAATGCGTGGGTGTGACGAGATCGAGGTTGTGCACTCCCTCGGCCTCGAGGGAGCAAAACACGGCGCGCAGCTCGTCCACCGTGAGCTTCTGCCCCTGCCGAAGGGCGCTGATGTCGTAGTTCTGGCAGTATACACAGCGCAGGTTGCATCCGGAAAAAAATACAGCGCCCGCGCCGCGCGTTCCGCTGATGCACGGCTCCTCCCAATCGTGGCGTGCCGCACGCGCAACAACTGGCTCCCATGGCATCGCGCAGTATCCGACCGCCGAGTCACGCGCGGCGGCGCAATTTCGCGGGCATAGTGAACATCTCATATTCTTGCACCAAAAACAAATTTATATTCTGCCGTTACTCTGCATATTCATAGCGATATGCAGTGCTTTCCTCGCTGATCGAATCGCGCAGACCATCCGTCACGACCACGCGGCCGTCCGCCGTGATGAGCACGAGCTCAAAGTCGCCATTCGACCGCCAGCTGTCGAGTGCCGCCTCCTCGCCCAGCACGAACATCGCCGTGGACAGAGCGTCCGCACGCGCGCCGTCGTCGCAAACCACGGTCACGGAGCGCAGCCCATTTTCCACCGGCGCGCCGGTCTCGGGGTCGAGGATATGGCTGTAGCGCACGCCGTTTTGTTCAAAATAGCGCTGGTAGTCCCCGGAGGTAACGACCGCCTTCTCCCCCACGGCGAGCATCGCGGCGTAGGCGCCGTTGTCGTCGGGGTCCATGATGGCCACGTTCCAGTCGCTGCCGTCCGGCTTGCGGCCCAGCGTCTGCACATTGCCGCCGAGCGACAGGATCGCCGTTTTGCATCCGGCCTCGGCCATCGCGTCGAGAGCTGCGTCCGCCGTGTAGCCCTTGGCCACCGCGCCAAAGCCGATGCTCGTGCCCGCCGGAATGCGCGCGAAGCACTCGCCGGTGTCCAGCTCGCACTGCAGCTCCAGCTCAAAACCCTCGATGGCCTCGAGCGCCGCGTCGATCTCCGTCCGCTCCGGCACGCGGTAGTTCCCGCCCGTAAAGCCCCACAGCTTCGTAAGCTCGTAAAGCTGCACAGCCAGCGCCCCGCCGGTCTGGTTTGCGACCCTGTTCGCCGCGCCACCAATGGCGAGGAAATCGGCGGACACGCTCACCCATTCGCCCGCGTGCTCGTTGACATGGTACACGCTTGAGTCCACAAGCTCAGGGTCCAGATCAGCCTCCAGCTCGCAGATGCGCGCCTCGGCCGCGTCAAGCGCCGCCTCGCCCTGCGGGCCATAGGCCGTGAGGATCATGACCGTGTCCATCGCGTAGACCTGACGCTGGTATTTCTCCTGCGGCGCGCTTTGCGCCGTGCAGCCGGTAAACAGCAAAAGCAGCGCCGCGAGCAGCGCGGTTATTCTGACAGCTTTCATGCAAAAAACCTCGGCAGTAAAATTTCCTTGCGCAAAGTATAGCACAAACCACTTGATATTCCAAGCGCCGGCTGTTATAATAGCAGGGCGTAAATTTCATATGCGGCTGTAGCTCAGCTGGATAGAGCGTTGGCCTCCGGAGCCAAAGGTCGTGGGTTCGAATCCCGTCAGCCGTACCACGTCAGAAAAACTCGGTGGTGTACCGGGGCTTCGCCCCGTGTACAGGCCCGAGTTTTTCTTCCTTTCAAAACAGCAACCACTTCGTTGGGTTGCTGTTTTGTTATAGGGGCGGTGGTGTACCGGGGCTTTTCATCGGCAGCGAAACCAACGCAGTGTTTCGATGCCGAAAAGGAGGCGCAGCGGAGCGATTTAGCTTTGGCGCTTACGCCGAAGCGGTTGAGCGCAGCTTGTGCCGACGCCGCCCGAGTTTTTCTTCCTTTCAAAACAGCAACCACTTCGTTGGGTTGCTGTTTTGTTATAGGGGCGGTGGTGTACCGGGGCTTTTCATCGGCAGCGAAACCAACGCAGTGTTTCGATGCCGAAAAGGAGGCGCAGCGCAGCGATTTAGCTTTGGCGCTTACGCCGAAGCGGTTGAG
The DNA here is from genome assembly GCA_964426125.1 of uncultured Oscillospiraceae bacterium. Classification (GTDB taxonomy): domain Bacteria; phylum Bacillota; class Clostridia; order Oscillospirales; family Oscillospiraceae; genus CAJOIG01. The sequence goes on along the minus strand of CAYROZ010000045.1, from coordinate 10,219 downwards.
CACAGCTTGTGCCGACGCGGCGCTTGCTGACAAAGATTTATCCTAAATTGACATTCCCGCAGCTCTGTTCTATTATATAAATATAGTATGAGTTGTTATGAGAGGTCATTATGAGAAAAATCGAAAAACACAGTCTTTTGCTCTGGGCCAAGCGCCTGCTCGTGTACTTCTGCGGGCTGTTCTGCATCGCCATGGGCATCGCCTTTTCGGCCAAGTCGGGCCTTGGCGTGAGCCCCGTTGGCTCGCCGGCGAACGTTCTGTATCAAATCGCGCTTGACCGCGGCTGGCCGGAGTGGGTGAATCTGGGCAACTGCACCATCGCGGTGTACTGCCTTTACATCCTGTCGCAGATCATAATGCTCGGGCGGCGCTTTGAGCCCATCCAGCTGTTGCAGCTGGCCGTTTCGTTTTTGTTCGGCGCTCTTGTGAATTTGACGGGCGCGCTCTTTTCGTTCCTGCCCGCACCGGAAAACTACGCCATGCAGCTTGTGTATCTGCTGGTGAACATCCCCATGGTGGCGCTGGGCGTGATGCTGTATCTGTCGCCAAGCCTCATCCCCACGCCGGGCGAGGGCGTGGCGCTGGCCATCTCCAGGAAATTCGGCACCTCCGTGGCCAGCGGCAAAACGATTTTCGACTGCTCCGTTTCCGTGATTGCGGCGGTGCTGTCGCTGGTTTATTTCCATGGCCTTGTCGGCATCCGCGAGGGCACGGTTTTGTGCGCGCTGCTCACGGGCTTTGTGATGCGCCAGCTGCAAAAGCCGTTCCAGGCGCCGCTGCTGCGATTTGTGGAGCGCGAGGGCCGCATCGACCGCGCCCTGCAGGAGGCCGCAAGCGGCTATCAGACCGACGCTTCCGGCAAGCCCAAGATCCTCATCGCCATCGGCCGCGAGGCCGGCTCCGGCGGCTACGACATCGGCCGTCTGCTGGCCGAGCGCCTCGGCATCACGTTTTACGATGAGCAGCTCAACGCCATGGCCGCCGAGATCGCGGGGCTGCCGCTTTCCAAGGTGGAGGAGCTGGAAAGCCATCTGGTGCGCGAGGTCATTTACGACTTCAAGGCCGCCGCCTACGACATGACCGGCGATGGCCTTTCGCCGGAGGAGCGGCTGTTCGTGGCCCAAAGCACCGCCGTTCGGCGCATCGCCGTCGGGGACGAAAGCTGCGTGATCATGGGCCGCTGCGCGGACTACACGCTTTATAACGACCCCAACTGCTTCCGCATCTCCATCCACGCCCGGCCGGAAGCCCGCGTGGAGCGCACGATGGCAAAATACGGTCTGAACGAGGCCGATGCCCGCCGCCAGATGCAAAACACGGACGCCGCCCGCGCCAACCACTACCGCCACTTCACCGGCCGGGAATACAACGACCAGAAGTATTACCATCTTTCCGTGGACAGCGGTATGCTGGGCACCGAAGCTTCCGTGGAGCTCATTATGGAGACCATCCGCCGCTGGTGCGATGTGCGCGGCACGCACCCGCTTTCCATTTTGTAAAGGGCAGCAGAACATAGCAAAAGCTGACTGCCCAACCGGCAGTCAGCTTTTTTTAGCCCAGCGGATACACGATGTTCCCCGCGCCGCCATCGAGACGGCGGCGGTCGGGCCCCACGGCCTTGGCCAACAGCGCCCGCGTGCCGAGAAATTCAAACGGCGCGGCGTCCGACTTGCCGGAGAGGATATCATCGCACACGTCCATCACGCGGCGGATCATATCCGGCTCGCCCTCGCCGTCGCCATGCGACAGCAGCACACGGTCATAGCGTCCGCTCACCCGCTCCTGCAGCGTTCGAAGCGCCGCCTTATACTCCGCCACGGGGCTTGCGAAATCATCAAACAGAAACGTCATATGGTTGCAGCTGTCGCCCAGAAGCAGCATCCGCTCCTCGCCGATGAGCATCGCCATGCTGCCCGGCGTGTGGCCGGGACAGGCGAGGCACTGCACCGAAACGCCGCCGAGATCAAACACCGCGCCATCGTGCAGCGGCTTTATGGCCGCAAACGGCAGGGCCGGAATGATCTGATCGTCCCGCAGGCGGGCAAAATCCGGCCACATTGCGCCCGAGGCGCGGCGAAAGGCAAGATCGCTGTGGCGGCGGTAGACGGGCTCGTCCCGCGGGCTGAGCCACACATCGTCAAACTCCCCCGCGCCGAGCGCATGGTCGGTGTGGCCGTGCGTGAGCAGCACGGTGATGGGCTTGTCCGTCAGCGCCCGCACACATTCTCGCAAGCGGCCGAAGCCGCTTCCCGTGTCCAAAAGCGCGGCGCGCGCATCGCCTTCAACGAGATACATAAGCTCCGTGTTGAAGGCGAAAAGCCGCGTTACGCGCGCGGATATTTTTTCGGTTTTGAACCAAAGCTCCATAGTCCCTCCGCGAAAAGGCCCGGCCAAAAACGGTCGGGCCTGAATTTTTTCATTTCAGCGCAGCGGCCAGAAAATCATAGACCTGCGCGAGATTTTCCTCCGTGTAAAACGCCGCGTCCTCGTGATCCGCGCCGGGCAGGACCGTGAAGCGAACGTTCTGCTCGCCAAGGAGCTCCGTCAGCCCCTGCGCAAGCTCGACCGACTGCGTATACGGCACGCGTCTGTCGCTGTCGCCCACCTCGACCCACGCCGAAAGCGCAAAATCCGCCGGGAGCTGATCGACATAGCTGCCCCACCAGCTCGTGTAGGTAAAGGCCTCATCCGCGCCGACCGCCTGGCCGAGAAACGCGCTTTCAAAGGAGCTGTCGCCGGAAAAACTTGCGCTCATGCCCAGCGCCTCGGCCTGCGCGTCCATGACCCAGAACTCCACCGGCGCATAGAACGTCACAAGCGCATCCACAGCCGAGGACTGGTCGCGGTTTTCGTCCACTTCGCCGCAAAGCTCCGCCACCTCGGGCGTGAGTGCCGTCATCAGGGCCAGATACGCCCCGGCGGACTCGCCCCAGATCGCGACACGCTCACTGTCAAAGCCATACAGCGCCGCGTTCGCCCGCACCCAGCGCACCGCCGCCTTCACATCCGCGAGCGCCGCAGGGAAGGGCGCTTCCGTGCTCTTGCGGTAGTCCACGCTCACCACGGCATAGCCGCGCTCCACGGCCTTGAAAATCGGCTGGAGGATGGCCATGTTCTCATCGCCAAAGCGGAAGCCGCCGCCATGCACCACCACGATGACCGGCGCGGTCTCCGCACCCTCGGGCAGATACACATCCAGCTTCTGCGCGGGCGAATCGTCCGCATAGGCAACGTCCTGCAAAAGCGCCGTCTCCGCGCCGCCGGACTTGCCCGCAACGTAATTCATCGGCTGCACCGCGCCGTCCTCCAGCAGCATCCACAGACATTCCTCGCCGTACCAATTCGCCGCGGGCGCGCCGTTTTCCGGCAGCGGCGTTTTGAAATATGTCTGGCCCCACTGCCAGCCGTGGCCGGTGTACACCCTCTCGCCGAGAAGCTCGCTTTCCTGCGTGATGGAAAACGCGCCGTCCGGCGAAAGCGCGATGGTATACGATATCTCCGCGCGGCCATTTAAGATCGGCTCCGAAAACGTATATTCGCCCACGCCCTCGACTGTCTCCGCCGGTTCAGTGGCCTCCGGCTCCGGCGTATCGCCGCAGGCCGCGAGGGTCAAAAGCAGCAGCGCCGACGCGAGCAGGCATAAAAATTTCTTCATCTTATCTCCTTTCCAGCTTTTCCACAAGCTCCGACAGCTTCGCAAGCGTCACATCCGCAAGCTCACTTCGGCAGGCATCCCCGATGGCGCAGGCCAGCATTCCGCCCGCTTTCGCCGCCGCGATGCCCGCCGCGGCATCCTCCACCACGGCGCACTCCCCGGCTGCAAGACCGAGTCGCTCTGCCGCGCACAGAAACACCTCCGGATCGGGCTTTGAGCGCGTGATGTCCGTGCCGTCCGCAATGGCATCGAAGCGGCCGATGAGGCCCGTTTTGGTCAATATCTTCTTCGCGTTTTTCGACGAGCTTCCCACCGCGAGACGCACGCCCCGCGCAGCCAGCGCATCGAGCGTGTCCCATACGCCCGGCAGCACATCCGCCGCCGTGAGCGCATCGAGCAGCGCGACATACAGCTCGTTTTTATAGGCCGCGAGCGCCGCCTTTTCCGCCGGGGAATACGCTCTCGGCGCGCGCTCCAATATAATATCCAGTGACTGTATCCGGCTCACGCCGCGCAGACGATGATTGACCTCGCGGTCAAAGGCAACGCCCTCGCGCCCGGCCATGGCAAGCCAGGCCGTGTAATGCAGCTCGTCCGTGGAAACAAGCACACCGTCCAAGTCAAAAATAACGCCTTTTACCATGCTCTTTCCCTCACAATTGTGCATCCGGCAGACCGCAGAACGCGTCCGACGGCGAAACGCCCCGGAACTCGCTTCGGCCCAGCAGCTTTTCCACCACGGCGCGAACCGTGTCCGCGTGGGCGCTGTAGGCGTTGATATACGTTTTCACGCGCGGCACATCCTGCAGGTGATAGGGATTGGAAAACGAAACGAACACGCTCGGCTCCTCCCACACATGGCGCGGCGCGTCCAGCGCGTGTTTTTTTGCCCAGAAGATGCGCAGCGCCGTCTGGTTCGATGCGTGCTCCAAATTGCACAGATACAGCGTCACGCGCCGGTCACTCAGCGACGCCGTGCCGTGAAGCTGCTCGCGGTCGATGTCAAAGCGCTCGGTTTCAAATCCGGCTTCGCGCAAAAGAGATTCCGTCCGCGCGGTCATGCTGCCGTCCGGCATGGCGTCATTGCCCAGCGTGACAAGGCGCACGCGCGGGGTCTTCTCCGGCGAGAGCGGCAGGATGTCCTGCGTGTTTTTCACAAGCGTCACGCACTTGTCCGCGCATTCGCGCCGCCAGGCGGCACTTTCCGGCTCGCCCAGCCAGCTTTGCCGGTGCGCGGCCGTCCATGCCTTGAGCGCCAGAATACGCCGCACCGCATCGTCCAGGCGCTGCACCGTGAGCGCACCGGAGGCAAGGGCATCGAGCAGATATTGCCGATCCTCGTAAAAATCCGTAGTGAAAACCAGCATATCGCACCCGGCCATAACGGCGGCGGGGATGGCCTTGCGGCGCGGCATGGCCTGCGTGAAGCCCGCCATGATGGTGGCGTCCGTGGCGATGAGGCCGTTGAAGCCGAGCCGCCCGCGCAAAACGCCCTGCAGCAGCTCCGGACTGAGCGAGCCGGGCCGGCAATCGGCAAAGCCGAGTGCGGGATCCTCCCGCATGGAAAGCGCGGGCTGTGCGATGTGCGCCGCCATGACGCACAAAAGCCCCTCGTCGATCAGGCCCTGATACACGCGGCCATAGCTTTCGTCCCACTCCGCCGCCGAAAGGGAATTATACGTCGGGTGCAGGTGCTGGTCACGGAAATCCACGCCATCGCCCGGAAAATGCTTGGCGCACGCAGCCACGCCATCGGACTGCATCGCGGCCACGTAGCGGCGGCAAAGGCGCGCCACGGTTTGCGTATCTGACCCGCAGGTGCGCACGTTCGTGATGGGATTGCGGAAGTTCAAGTCCAGATCGCACACCGGCGAAAAGCTCACATTCACGCCCACCGCCGCGCCCTCGCGCGCACACACATGGGCAAAGCGCTCCATCATGTCCTCCTCGCCCGTGGCCGCCACGGTCATGGGCCAGCCGAAGAAGGTGCCGTCGGACGCGATGCCGCTGCCGCCCTCCTCCAAATTGGCGCATTTGAGAAGCGGCAGGGCCGCCGCCGCATCGAGCGCCCGATACCGCCGCGCGATCTCAGCCGCCGGGGCCGGACGAAACAACACCCCGCCCACGGCGTATTCATCCACCAGGCGCTCAAGCTCCGCTTCGTCATAATCGCCGCCCATCAGGCAAAACAATTGCCCGATCTTCTGCTGTGCAGAGAGGGTGGAGAGCTGGCTCTCCACCCAAGTGCATTGTTCCTCGCTTAAATAAAACGGTTTGTCTTTCAGGTTTATCATGCTTATCTTCCAAACTGTTCGTCCAAAAAGTCCAAACACAGGTCGGACACCCATTTTTCATGGTACCAGGGGTCGCCATGGTGGGGCTTGCCCTCCGCGATGTGCAGCCGCGCCGTGCCCCCCGCAGCCACAAGGGCCTCATGGAAGGCGATGGACTGCTCCACCGGCACCACGGGATCGGCCCCGCCGTGGAGGATGAGGAACGGAACCACATCCGGCCCGATCTGGGCGATGGGACTGGAAAGGCGCACAAGCTCCGGCACATGGGTGATCTTTGCGCCCAGAAACTGCGATTCCGGACTCATGGCCCCGTTGTGGTCCGCCATGCCCGCGCCGGAGGCGGCGAAGGCCTTGTCCATCTCCAAAAATCCGGCGCAGGGGCCGCACCAGTCCACGCAGGCGTGAACATGGCTGGAGTATTCCGCGTTGCCGAGGGAGAGATCTTCAAAGGCGGGATTGTCGTTCGTGACGGCGGTGTAGGCGGAAAGCCACCCGCCGGAGGACGGGCCCCAAACGGCGATGTGGTCGCCATCGAGATGGTATTTCGCCGCGTTCGCCCGCACCCAGCGGATGACGGCCTTGGCATCGTATACCATGGCGGGATAGCGCGCCTCACCGGATTTGCGGTATTCCGCGCTCACCACGGCATAGCCCCGCTCAAGACCGCGCAGCATGGGCTCCACGCTGTCGTCGCGCTTGGAACAGATCATGAACGCACCGCCGTGGAAATGCACGATCACGGGATAGGGCTTCGCGCTTTTCGCATTCGGCAGATACAGATCGAGCTTTTGCGAATCGGAGACCTCGGCGTAGGGGATGTCGAGGTATTTCTCCTCGATGCTGTCCAGTATCGCCTGGCTCAGCGCCGGGATGGGCGCCAGCGGCGGCTGGCCGTCCGGCGCTTGATCCATGGGCGGCATACCCATCGGCGGTTTTCCGTCCATCGGAGGCATACCCATCGGCGGCATTCCCATCGGGGGCTTATCGCCCAGCGGCGGCAGACCGAAGGCCTGCGTGCTTCCGGCGGCGGGGCCTGTGGGGCGCGGCATTTGCTCGAGCGGCTGGGCCGGCTTTATGCCCTTGAGATGCTCATCGAGAAAGGCCCACAAGATCGCCATGTTTTCCGCGCCCTTAAACTGCGGGTCATCGTGGCCCGCCGTCTCAAGCGGCAGGAACAGGGCGCGGCCCTTGCCGAGCTTTTCCTCGATGGCCTCCGCCAGGATCACGGACTGGCCAAACGGCACCAGAACGTCCATTTTGCCGTGCTGGATGAGCAGCGGACTCATGCACTCGTTGATATAGCTCATGGGGTTGGCCTTGGCCAAAAAGTCGGGGTCCATCTGCTGCAAAGGCCCGCCGGCGTATTGCGATTCCGGCGAATGGGGCTCATCATGGTCGGCCATGCTCACGCCGTTTTCGTGCGCCTGCGCGTCCATGCGGCGGAAGTCCGTGGGCCCGAACCAATCCACCGCACAGGCCACAGACGCGTCCATCGGCGCATCCTCCCCCAGAAACTGCGGGATATTCATGGCGAAAAGGGCACTGAGATTGCCGCCGGCGCTGCCGCCGAAGGCGCAAATTTTATCCGGCAGGATGTTCAGCTCATCGGCGTGCTCCTTGAGATAGCGCACGAATTTGCGGCAGTCAAGCACCGCCGCGGGAAACGGCGCATCGCCGCTGCGGCGATAGTTGCACGAGGCAAAGGCATAGCCGTGGTTCACGGCATCAAGCAGCTCTTTGATGTGGAAATCGCGCTTGTCGCCCAGCGCAAAGCCGCCGCCGTGCATATGCAGCAGCACGGGCCACGGGCCCTCGCCCTCGGGCGGGTAGTAGATATCGAACACATTGCGGCTGTGGCCATCCGAGTAGCGCAGATCGAGCTTTTTGCGCGCGATGTGGCTGACGTCCTGCTCCGGCATTTCGGGCGGCGGGCCGTCAAAGGGCGGTTTCCCGCCCATCGGGGGCTTTCCGCCCATGGGGGGCATACCCTTGGGGGGCATGGCGTCCGGCTTTTTTCCAAAGGGGGGCTTTCCGAATATCATACCTTGGCCGCCTCCTTGCTTTCACTGCGCGCGTGCTGGCGCACAACGGGGCGCGGACGCGCCTTGATGGCGTCGAAGCTGATGGCCGCGATGAGGATGATGCCCTTCACGGCGTATTGCAGATAGGTGCCCCAGCCGGCCATCTGCATGCCGGTGGAGATGATCTGCATGACGAAAATGCCGCACACAAGGCCGATCACATTGCCCTTGCCGCCCATCATGGAAACGCCGCCGATGATGGCCGCCGTGAGGCAGGTGAACTCCGTGCCCGGGCCGGTGCTGGCGGAAGTCATGTTCTGCTGGGCCATCATGTCCAGCGACGCAAGCCCAAACACAGCGCCCGTGATGCCGAAGCACAAAATCTGCACCATATCCGCCTTGATGCCGGAAAGACGCGCGCACTCGCGGTTGCCGCCCACGGCCAGCACATTGCGGCCGAAATGGGTCTTGTTGAGCACGAACCAGGTGAGGATCACGATGCCGAGCGTGATGTACACATCCACGGGCAGGCCGAGGAACTTGACCTTATAGATCGCGCGGAAGCTCTCCGGCAGGCCGCTGTAGGTTTTGGCCTTGGTGATCGTGTAGCACACGCCCTTGAAAACCTCGCTGGTGGCGATGGTGACGATCAGCGGAAAGATCTTCAGCTTCGCGGAAATGACGCCGTTGAGCGCGCCCATGGCAAAGCCCAGCACAAGCGCCCACAGCACCACCACAAGGATCATCCACCACGGGCAGGCCCCGTCGTGCAGCGCCGCGTAGGTTTGCAGAAACACGGCGGAGGTGGTGGACACCATGGCCATTTCGCAGCCGACGGACAGGTCGATGCCGCCGGACATCATGACAAAGGCGATGCCCATGCCGGCGATGATATAATACGTGGACTGCGTGAGCAGATTGTAAAAATTTTTCGCGGAGAAGAACACGGGATTCAAAATCGTGAAAAACACCACGAGGAACAGCAGGATGATATACACCGTGCCCTCGCGCCAGATGTAGTTTGCCGCGCCGCGCGCCCGATCGCGCAAAACGCCGGTTTTGTTCGTATTCATGCGGACACCTCCATGCCGGACGCCAAAGTTAAAACATTTTCCTGCGAGAATTTCTCCCGCGGCAGCTCCCCGGCGATGCGCCCCTCGTGCAAAACGAGAATGCGGTCAGACATGCCGAGAATTTCCTCCATCTCCGAGGAGATCATGATGATGGCCTTGCCTTCGGCGGCGAGGCGGTTCATGAGATTGTATATCTCCTGCTTCGCGCCGACATCGATGCCCTTGGTGGGTTCATCGAAGAAGATGATGTCAAGGTCGGCGGCCAGCGTTTTGGACACGACCACCTTCTGCTGATTGCCGCCGGACAGATTCACCACCAGCTGCCCGAGCGTAGGCACACGGATATCGAGTGCCTCGCGGTATTGCTGGGCCACCTCGCGGCGGCGGCGCTGACGGATGACGCCCGCGCGGATGTATTTTTTCGTGCAGATGAGCGTGCTGTTGAACAGGACGCTGTTGTGCAAAATGCAGCCCTGTTCCTTGCGGTTTTCAGGGATGAGGCCGATGCCGGCGGCGATGGCGTCCGACGGGCTGTGCAGATGCACCTCGCGCCCTTTGACGCGCAGCGTGCCTTTGTCGATCCGGGCCGCGCCGCAGATGAGCTGCGCCGTTTCCGTGCGCCCGGAGCCGACAAGGCCCGCAAAGCCCAGGATCTCGCCGCGCCGCAGTGTGAAGCCGATATCCTCCACACTGTTGCCGCAAAGGCCCTCCGCCTCCAATATCACCTCGCCGATCTCGTGGCTGCGCACGGGGTAGCTTTCCTTCAGCTCGCGCCCGACCATGAGATTGACCAGCTCCTGCCGGTTCGTGTCGGCGGTATCGATCTGGCGGATGAAGCGCCCATCGCGCAAAACGAAGATGTCGTCCGTGACCTGAAACACCTCGTCCATGCGGTGGGAGATGTAGAGAATGGTCACGCCCTCGCTTTTCAGGCGCTCGATGATGCGAAACAGCAGCTCCACCTCGTGCGTGGCAAGGGAGGCCGTGGGCTCGTCCATGATGATGTATTTGGCGTCGTTTGAAATGGCCTTGCTGATCTCCACGAGCTGCTGCCCGGCAGGCGAAAGGCTCATCACCGGCGCAGTGGGGTCAAGGTCGAAGCCGTATTCGTCAAACAGCGCCTGCGTTTTCTCGATCAGACGGCGGCGGCTGAAAAGCTTCGACTGCGGACGTCCA
>CAYROZ010000044.1:0-13429 GCA_964426125.1 uncultured Oscillospiraceae bacterium | reverse complement strand
TTACGGTCGTGCCGATGGATGCGATTTTTTACCGCGCGGATTCGCCGGAAAAGGGTCTTCATTGCCTCTCGTCCGACCCGGTGGTGGAGACGGTTTATGGGAATGACTCCTGCATGATCGTGTCGGTGGATGGCACGGGCGTTTATCAGTCCACCTATATCGCCTGCGATGAAAAGGGGTATAGGATCCCGAGAACAAACACGAGCAAGCGCGTTTATTCCACAGCGCCGGGAGCGGTGGCTTTTGATGTTGTGCGGCTTTCCGGAACGGCGGATCATTTTCTCGTTGGCACAGCGACCGGCATGACGGACGCGATCGAAATATCCGACAGTCTATGTTCTGATTTTTATATCATCAAAGCTGTATTTAGCACTGCGTACAATTTAGCGCCCCTCCTGGTTGAGGCTCTCTCTTTCTGAGGAACATAGTTATGATATGGATGCTTGCTTACTTTTATTTTGCTATGTATGCCGGAAATGGGTGGTTGTTTGCTATGTTGCGCTCCCTGCTACGGGACATCCTGCGGTACAATATTGGGTGGAACCAGGAAATCCGGCGGTATAAGCAGCAACGGCCGATGCAAAAACTCCTTTTGAATTATGCAGTTGCGGACAGAAAATATGTGAAGCCATTCAAACGCGCTATGACGCTCTACCGATTCGAAATTATATACTTAATTCCATCCCTGCTCTTGCCTACTCTTGCAGGTGCTTGTTGGCCAAAAGTGCTGGATGTTATGGTTCCTGTGTTGGTTATGCTTAAATTGGTTGTGTGTATCATGGTTCGCATTGTCTGGTTCCCAGAGGGAGGACTTGCTTCAAGGTTTCGCCTGCAGAATTACCGAAAGGCAAGAAGAGGAAAATAAAGTTTTCCAAGCAGATGGTGCGCAAGCTGGAATATGTCCTCGGCTCTGGCCAGCCTTTGGATTGCGGCAGCGAGTACAGCTACAATGTTCTGGGCAACATCACACAGATTGCAGACGGTATACTTGGTTATGCGCTTGTTACATACACATATGACGATCTTGAGCGCCTGACACAGGAAAAGTACCCAGAACCAAGTACGAACGACTGGGAAGAAATCGATTATACCTATGACACAGCTGGTAATATCCGCTCTGCAACAGAGAAAACTTATTGGGAAGGCGAGATCACCAGCAGCACAACGCACACCTACAGCTATGACGATGCCAACTGGCTCGATCTTCTGACGGCCTATGACGGCGTGAGCCTCACATACGATGCCATCGGCAACCCGCTGAGCTACTACAACGGCACAAGCTACACCATGACATGGGCGAAAGGCCGCCAGCTTGCCAGCGTGAGCAAAGGCAGCGGAACCAGCGCAACGGCCATCGCCTATGCCTACGACATGGACGGCATCCGCCGCAGCAAAACGGTGGGCGGCGTGACCACGGAGTTCGTCACGCAGAGCGGCCTTGTGGCGCGGCAGAGCTGGAGCGGCAATACCATCGACTTCTTCTACGATGCCCAGCAGCGCCCCTACGCCATGGTCTATAAGCCCTCGGGCGGCACGTCGGTGACGTACTACTACCTGACCAATCTGCAGGGCGATGTGATCGCGCTGCTGAATTCGAGCGGCAGCGTTGTGGCCGAATACGAGTACGGCGCGTGGGGCGACATCCGCAGCATTACAGACAGCAGCGGCGCACAGGTCACAAGCAGCACGCACATCGCGAGCATCAATCCTCTGCGTTACCGCGGCTACTACTACGACACCGAAACCGGCTTCTATTACCTCCAGAGCCGCTACTACGATCCCGTCATCAAGCGGTTTATTAGTGCAGACAGTCAGATTGATACCACCCTTTCGGGCGGCTTGAACCTGTTTGCTTATTGCAAGAACAATCCAGTGAACATGAGTGACTGCTCTGGTCACTGGCCACAGTGGCTAAAAAATGTTGTGGGTACAGTGGTTGCTGCGGTTGTCAATACAGTTAAGTCCGTGGTGTCATCGATAACAAACATAGTGAAAGCAAGTTCAAATAGCTTGCCCAAAAAAGGAGAACCAGGGTCAAGTCAAACCTTGCCAAATCCAGACGGGACAACTAAACAGAGACGATGGTATGGACCGGACGGCAATCCCGAAAGAGATAGAGATTATAATCATCAGGGTAATATGCCTTTTCCACATGACCACAGTTGGAAGGATGGAGAAAGAGGGAAAGAGCATCTGCCTCCTGATCCTTCTTACAAAATGAATTGGGAACCTGTAATTGGGACGGGACTGGCTGTTATATGCACTGTGGGCATAATAGTTGTTGCCGTTGATGATGTCACAGGCATAGGTGTTGCGGATGACTTTCTTTTTGGGCCATTTGGTGCAGGGGTAAGTGAAGGTTTGATTATGATTTTTGACTGACAGAAGGAGCGCGAGTATGTGGAACAAAATTGCAAATGAAAAAGACCTAAACCGCTTTATGGACACCATGTGCGGCTTTCATGACAGCTGCTTAAAAGAGATCAAATACATTAGCGGTGCGTATGTAAATGAGGACTTAAGTATGTTTCCGGTCAATGACCGGAGAATATTGAGCATGATCGTTCAGCGACAGGCCGAAAATCCGTCTGTAATTGAATTGCAATTTGAGGGGCTAAGGTATTTGAGGCTGTTTCCCAGTGATGAAAACTATACCTGTGAAATCCTTGATGCGACCATGATTTTAAAAGGAGACCGTATTTATTGGTGCGATTGTGGGGGATTATTGGAAAAGGATATAGAAAGCTATACGGGAACTGCGATATGCGCATCAAAGCTTCGATGGAGAGCGGTGGATGAATATATTGGGCCGAAGGAAATTTATGCTGCAATACAATAAATTCATACTGAGCTGCATTGAACAGGAGAAGAATGGAACGGCTTATTGCTGCCGAAGGCGGATAAGGCCCTGTTGTCCAAAATGCTCCGCGAGATAAACCGACAGGCAGGCACGGATTTTCACTATCTGGCGGAGCTGGACATACTGGGAGTTTCCGGTGTTGGACAAATTGTGGCCAAATATATAGAAGACTTTTCATCCGAAAGCGTTAAGGGGTAGGTTATGCAAAAAAGTATTCGTACAGCGAGAAATACAACGAGAAGCTGGAACAATATCTAAGGCATCACGGCATCAGATACAGGATCGCTGGAGACGGATGTTTGGTCCCAAGGCTTGGCAATCAAACATTAAAAGGTGAATGTAAGGTTTTATGACGCGGATAAAAGCAAAGGGTATGTTAATATTGGCATAGACAGGTCTACTGAAATAACCAGTCGGTATGAAATGAATGCAGTTCTAGAGGAAGTGACAAAAAGTCCTTATTACAGCAAAAATCAGTTTGGTTCAAAATCTTTTATGAGAGCCCAATGGTTAGCGCATAATATTTGTTACACCATCGCACAGCAGGGATCCATAGGGTATAAAGCAATGCAACTGGTATCAGGATCGAGTAATCCGATAGAGAGCGCATCGGTTCTTGATATACGAAGCAGGGGGAATATGCTTAGAAGGCAAAAACTCGCTTATACAATCCCTTCCTTTGTGGCGCAGGAGGAAAGCCGGATGAGATCAAATGTAAAACGAATTAGGCGAATGAAAGTCTTTACAGCGCTCGTTCTGTTGGTGGTTATGAGCAGCACAATGGGCTGTAGCAGTGTTCCTGTGGGGACTGAAGAAACGGAAGATCCAGCGCAGTATCTTCAAGTAAACCGCTATGTCGAGAGGGAACTGAACGAAGGTTTCTACGAGGTGTTTCCGGCGGAAATCCAGAAGGAAGCTGTGTGCCAGCGGTATGCGTATCGCTATGAGTGCGCAATCGGTGGGATGCCGAGTTATTATCTTCATCTAAGACTCCAGATGAACACAGTTGATTTTACTCAGGAAGCCGAACGCCTTGAGCAAATGGATGCCGTGACGCGGTGCTGGGACGGTGATACGTGCTATGTTGTTTTTGGCGGAGAAAAAGGGGATTTTCAGCGATACCTTGATGAGGTAATCGAAGATGGCCGCTGCTTTTCTTTCCGGATTGCCGTTATCGACAGGGCAAGCGGCACGATCGAGTATTTTTACGCCCAGCTATACGATGAATTTGAAGCGGATGCGGAGGTAAAAGAGCTTCTGCTCCGCGCGCGGGAGGAAGCAGACAATGCGTGAGAGGAAGCCGGAAAGGGAGCCCGCTGTATGGACAACGGAGGAATTTGAATATACTTTCAGCGAGAAGGTTCGGGACGAAATCATTCAGATAAAAGACATCTATATCATTGGCGTTTTAGTGCCTGTGAATATAGCCATAGGGATAGCGTATTTTCTCGGCAAGATCGAGCCGGTTCATCTGCTGGCAATGGCTTTCTTTACCATCGGAATTCCTTTTCTCTGCTGGTGGTCCTTTCGGCCGAATCGACCGGCCAACGACTGGGTGAAGAAAAGTCTCTGTGCCATGGACTGCGATGGTATATATCTGGTGTCTGCAAAGGGAGAACGGAAATTCATTCCGTGGGAGAGCATCGTGGCTGTGGATCGACGGAAGATGAGTCTGATTCGGGCTCCTGGTTATGATGTGATCTGTTGCTTTCGCAGTCTTGCACGGCAGACGCTGCTGGATATGTCCGCAGCGCGGGTCGTTTACGATGTGAACGTTGTGGAGTTTTATCAGGCGCGCGACGAGGTGGTCACGATCGGGTATACAAAAAGCCGAATGAAGAAAATTCGGGAGTATTTGAGACAGCGCGAGGAGGACGAGGGGTAATATGGACATCGAACTATACTGCCAGGAACAGGGCGCGGGCTTTCCGCTGGTGCTGCTGCACGGAAACGGCGAGAGCCACGAATACTTTGCCCATCAGATCGACCACTTTGCGCCGAAGCATCGTGTGGTGGCGCTCGATACACGGGGCCACGGAAAATCGCCGCGCGGGGAGGGCGAGTTCAGCATAGCCCGCTTTGCGGAGGATCTGCACGATTTCCTTTGCGCGCGCGGCATCGCGCAGGCGGATATTCTGGGCTTTTCCGATGGCGGCAACATCGCGCTGGCCTTTGCCCTGCGTTGGCCGGAGATGGTGCGAAAGCTGGTGCTAAACGGCGCGAATCTGTCGCCCGCGGGCGTGCGGCCCCTGGTGCAGGCGCCCATCGTGCTGGGGTATCACATCGCGCGGCTGTTTTCCGCGAAAAGCGCGGGGGCGCGCCATAACGCCGAGATGCTCGGTCTGATGGTGAACGAGCCGCACGTTGACCCCGCCCAATTGGCGGCGCTTTCGATGCCGGTTCTGGTCATCGCGGGCACGCGCGACATGATCGCCCGCCGCCACACGGAGCTCATCGCCCGCAGCATTCCCGGCGCGCGTCTTGTGCTGCTCGATGGCGACCACTTCATCGCCGCAAAAGCGCCCGAGGCCTTCAACCGCGCCGTGGAGGCATTTTTAGGGGAAGAATAAAGTAGGTTGATTTTTACCTAGAATTTGCGTATAATGAGCCCAAAGGAGGCGAAGGATATGATGATCGATTCTTCAACCATCGTTTCGGTTTCGGAGGCGAATCAGAATTTTTCCAAGGTGACCCGCATTGCCGACCGCAAGGGCGAGGCGATCATTTTTAAGAACAACCGCCCCAAATATCGCCTTATCGATCTGGACAATTCGCCGATGATCGAGATGAGTGACGATGAGAAGATCGACTTTGTGGCCGCGCGCATATTGGCACAGCACAAGGAAGCGTTTTTGGAGCTGGCCAAATGATCAAGTTTTCAAAAGAAAAGGTTTTGCTTCTGCATAAGATGATCGCGCAGGAGACAGGCGGCAGTGTGGGAATGCGGGATGAGACGCTGTTGGAGGCCGCGCTGGAGAACGCGTTTTCCGGCTTTGGGAACGTGGAGTTTTACCCAACCAAGGAGGAAAAAGGCGCGCGGCTTGGCTATGAGCTGATCTCAAACCATGCATTTGTGGACGGAAATAAGCGCATCGGCGTGTACGTGATGCTGACGTTTTTGGAGGTCAACGGCATACCGATCTCCTGCACGGAGGAGGAGCTGGTCGATATCGGTCTGGGCGTGGCGGACGGCCGGATGGATTATCCCGCCCTGCTCCGATGGGTGTGTGAGCACCGGAAATAAAAAACAGCGGCTTGGCAACCCAGAACGGGCGATGCCAAACCGCTGAATTTTTTTAGTTTCGCGAGCATTTTTCCGCGTCGATGGCGAGCACGAACATCAGAGCGCACAGGGCGTTTTCCGGATCTTCCACATCGATGACGTAGGTGTCCGTCCAGTTGAAAAGCTCTTTGTAGATCACTGCGACGGGTGCGCCCTGGGCGTCGGCGATGGTGTAATCCCATTCCAGAAAGCTGCCCTCGATGTGCCAGCCGTTGAAGTCGATGTCGTAGCGGGGCCGAAGGGAAAACATCCGGCGGCACAGGCTGCCCAGATATTCCGCGCCGAGATAGAGCTCAAAGCGGGGCGGGAAGTGAAAGGGCCGCTCCTGCACGGTGGCAAGCTCCTGCCCCTGCGCATCGAAGATTTTCAGCCGGTGCCCCCAGGAAAGCTGTCCTTCCACGGTGTAGAGCGTCCCGCCGGTCTCGTCGTAGATGTCGTAGCTGTCAAACCAGGAAAAAAGCCGCTGTTTGAAAAGCATTTTCATGCCGTTCCCTCCTGTCAGTCGGCGTATTTCTGCTTGAGCTTATAAAGCGTGTTGAGCGCTTCGATGGGGGTCATGGTCTCGATGGAAAGCGTGCGCAGCTCGTCGGCCAGTGCGGACCCGGCCATATCCAGAAAGCTCATCTGATCCGGCGCGGCCACGGCGGCGGCCGGTGCGGCATGGGCCTCGCTTTCCAGCTCCTTCAGATGCTCCGTGGCCTTGCGGATGACGGAGTCGGGCACGCCCGCAAGCTTCGCCACCTCGATGCCGTAGCTGTCATCGGCGCTGCCGGGCACGATCTTGCGCAGGAAAACCAGCCGCCCGCTTTGCTTTTTGGCCGTGATGTTATAATTGCGAACGCCGGGCAGCGCACCTTCCAGCGCGGAAAGCTCGTGGTAATGCGTGGCGAACATGGTGCGCGCGCCAAGGGTCTTGCGGTCGGCGCAGTATTCCAGCATCGCCCGCGCGATGGCCATGCCGTCAAAGGTGGAGGTGCCGCGGCCGATCTCGTCCAAAATCAGCAGGCTTGCGGCGGTGGCGCTTTTGAGGATGTTTGCCATCTCCGCCATCTCCACCATGAAGGTGGACTGGCCGCTGGAAAGATCGTCGCTGGCGCCGATGCGGGTGAACACCCGGTCGGTCACGCCGATGGTGGCTGCCCGCGCCGGAACGAACGAGCCGATCTGCGCCATGAGCACGATCAGCGCCGTTTGGCGCATATAGGTGGATTTGCCGGCCATGTTCGGCCCGGTCACAATGGCCACGCGGTCGGTGGAGTCGTTTAAAAGCGTGTCGTTCGGCACGAACAGGGTGTCGCGCTGCGCGGCTTCCACCACGGGATGGCGTCCGTCCCGGATGTCGATGGTGCGGGACAGATCGACCTGCGGCATACAATAGTTGTTGCGGAAGGCCACCTCTGCCAGCGCGCACAGCACATCCAGCTCCGCCACGTGCCCGGCGCTTGCCTGCACGCGGGAAACCTGCGCCGCCACAGCCTCGCGCAGGGCGGAGAAAAGCTGGTATTCAAGGTCGTTTATCCGCTCGCGCGCCGTGAGCAGCTCGTTTTCAAGCTCCTTCAATTCCGGCGTGAAGTAGCGCTCGGCGTTCGCCGTGGTCTGCTTGCGGATGTACTCGGCGGGCAGCTCGATCTCCCCGGCGGAGCGCGGGATCTCGATGTAGTAGCCGAACACGCGGTTGTAGCCCACCTTGAGCTTTTTCACGGCCATGCGCTCGCGCTCGCGGGTTTCAAGCTCCGCCACCATCTCCGCGCCATGGTCGCGCACGGCGCGCAGGCGGTCAAGCTCCTCGTTGTAGCCGGGGCGGATCACGCCGCCCTCGCGAACGGAGAAGGGGGGCTCGTCGTCAATGGCGGCGGCGATGGCGCTTTGCAGATCGTCCAGCGCGTCCATATCCGCGCACTCGCGCAGCATGGCGGCCGAGGCCCCGCTGAGCAGCTCCTTCAGCCGCGGAAGCTGCACGAAATAATTGGCCAGCGCCAGCAGATCGCGGCCGTTTGCCGTGCCGTAAACACAGCGGCCGATGAGCCGCTGGATGTCGCCGATCTCGTCCAGCGATAAGATCAGCTCCGCGCGCACGATGCCGTCCGAAAACAGCTCGTTCACGGCGGCAAGCCGCCGCCCGATGGCCACCGGGCTCAGCAGCGGCCGCTCCACCCAGCTTCGCATCAGACGGCTGCCCATGGGCGTTTTTGTGCGGTCGAGCACCCACAAAAGACTGCCGCGCTTTTCGCCCGTGCGCAGATTTTCCGTCAGCTCCAAACTGCGGCGGCTCGTCCAGTCCAGCTCCATATACCGCCCCTCGCCGAAGCGGTCCAGACGGCGGATATGGCCCAGATCGAATTTCTGCGTTTCGATCAGATAGCTCAAAAGCGCACCGGCGGCGGCGGTCTCGTCGGGGTTGGCCTTTTCGCCAAAGCGGTCAAACACGCGCTCGGCGCAGCCTTCGGGGTCAAAGCGTCCGCCGTCCGGCTCACTGAGACAGTCCAGACGCCGCAGCATGATGGAGATGGCGGCGCTGTCCGCCGCGGCGGAACACAAAACGGCCTCCCGCGGGGCAAAACGCGCCAGCTCATTGGCGATGTGGTTTTCCGCGTCCTCCGGGAAATCCGCCACGCAGAATTCGCCCGTGGAAACGTCGCAGAAGGCCACGGCGCCGCGAGCGCCGCACAGCCAAACGGCGCAAAGATAGTTGCTGCGCCCTTCCTCCAGCATGGATGACTCCGTCACGGTGCCGGGCGTGATCACGCGGATGATGCCGCGGTCGACCAGACCGGTCGTGGCGGCGGGGTCCTCCAGCTGCTCGCAGATGGCCACCTTGTAGCCCTTTTCGATCAGCCGTGCGATGTAGGCCTCGGAGGAGTGGTACGGCACGCCGCACATGGGCGTCTGCTCCTCGGCGGGCTTGCCGCGGTCGCGGGTCGTGAGCGTAAGGTCGAGCTCGCGGCTGGCGGTTTTGGCGTCCTCGTCGAACATTTCGTAAAAATCGCCGAGCCGGAAAAACAGCAGACAATCCGGCACCTGCTGGTGAACGCTGTAGTATTGCTTTTTCATCGGCGTCATTTCCGCCATGGTGTCAATCCTCCTTGACCAGTTCGCCGAACAGCGCCCAGGTGGACGAGCCCGTGATCGTCACATCGGCAAACTGCCCCACCATCGCCGCGTCGCCCGCCAGATGGACCAGCCGTCCGCCCCGTGTGCGCGCGGAGAGATTGTGGTTTTTATCGCCGGTCTCGCCGTCGATGAGCACGCGCAGGCTCTGGCCCACATAGTCGGCGTGCTTTTCCAGCGAAATACGGTTGGCGCACTCGAGCAGCCGGTCAAAATGGGCCTGCTTTTCCTCTTTGGTGGCCGGGTCGGGCATTTTGGCCGCCGGGGTGCCCACGCGCGGGGAATAGATGAAGGTGAACATCGCGTCGTAGCGCACGGCCTCCACCATCGAAAGCGTGTCGGCAAAGTCCTCGTCCGTTTCGCCGGGGAAGCCCACGATGATGTCCGTCGTGAGCACAAGATCGGGCATATACGCGCGCGCCAAACGCACCTTTTCCAGATACGCCGCGCGGTCATAATGGCGGTTCATCTGCTTTAAAAGCCGGTCGGAGCCCGATTGCAGCGGCAGATGGATGTGGTGGGCGCAGTGTTTGCAATTCGCCATGGTTTCAAACAGCGCCTCGGTGGCGTCCTTGGGGTGGCTGGTCATGAAGCGGATGATGTGGTCGCCCTCGACCTTGTCCAGCATGGCGAGCAGACGGGGAAAATCGATGTCCTCGTCCAGGCCTTTGCCGTAGCTGTTCACGTTCTGGCCCAGCAGCGTGATGTCCTTGTAGCCCTGCGCCACAAGGGACTCAAACTCCGCCAGAATATCCGCCGGATGGCGCGAGCGCTCGCGGCCGCGCACATAGGGCACGATGCAGTACGAGCAGAAATTGTCGCAGCCGTTCATGATGGAAAGCCAGGCCTTCACGCCGCCGTCGCGCACGCGGGGCAGTCCCTCTGCCACCACGCCGTCCGAGGCCTCGGCCATGAAAAGCCGTCCCTTATCGCCGCGGCGGCCGTGGCGCTGCATGGTCTCATACAGCATCTCGGGGAATTTCCAAACCTCGTGCGGGCCGAACACCATGTCCACCATGCGGAAGGAGTTTTTGATCTTCTCGCGCATGGTCTCCTGCTGCGTCATGCAGCCGCCCACGCACACGATCAGCCGCGGATTTTTCGCCTTGCGGTGCACCAGCGCGCCCACGTTGCCCAAAACGCGCATCTCCGCATGGCCGCGCACGGCGCAGGTGTTCACGGCGATCAAATCGGCCAGCTCCTCGTCCTGTGTAAGACCGAAGCCGCACTCGCGCAGCCAGCCGCGCAGAATTTCGGAGTCCGATTCGTTCTGCTGGCAGCCGTAGGTGTCCACGAGGGCCAAACGTCCCTCGCCGCCGATCATGGCCTTTATCTTCTCGCACCAGCCGTGCTGCGCGGCCAGCTCTTCCTGTGTTATCTCCCTGCGCTGATACATAAGCAAATGTTCCTTATTTCATCGGATTGGCCGCCCGTCGGGACGGCGAATGTTTTACACTTTATAATATCATTTTTATATGTTATAATCAAGGATAATACCGTTTTGGATCGCCGCGCCTTCCGGGCGCGCAGGGAGAGATATATGTCTGTTATCAATGTTCTTTCGCCCCTCGTGGCGGACATGATCGCCGCCGGCGAGGTGGTGGAGCGGCCCGCGAGCGTGGTCAAGGAGCTTTTGGAAAACGCCGTGGATGCCGGCGCAAAAAACATCAGCGTGGAAATTCGCGGCGGCGGCTGCGAGCTCATCCGCGTCACGGACGACGGCTGCGGCATGACGCCGGACGACGCGGGCAACTGCTTCCTGCGCCACGCCACCAGCAAGCTGCGCGATGCGGAGGGTCTGGCTGCCATCGGCACGCTGGGCTTTCGCGGCGAGGCTCTGGCCGCCATTTCCGCTGTCAGCCGCGTCACGCTGACCACGCGTCCGAAGGGCGCGGACGTCGGCACCCAGGTCGTGGTCGCCGGCGGCGAGATCGAGGAGCTGGCCCCCTGCGGCTGTCCGGAGGGCACCAGCTTTTCCGTGGCCGACCTGTTTTACAACACGCCCGCCCGTCTGAAATTCATGAAAAGCGACCGCGCCGAGGGCTCGGCCTGTGTGTCGCTGGCGCTGCGCGTGGCGCTCGGCCATCCGGAGGTGTCCATCCGCTGTGTACACGACGGCAAGGAAGATTTTTTCACCGCCGGGGACGGCCGCGCCCAAAGCGCCGTTTACAGTCTGCTTGGCCGCGACATGGCCGGGTCCATGCTCGCCTGTTCGGGCGGCAGCGCCGGTGTGGATGTGACGGGCTATGTGTCCTCCCCGCGCTCGGGACGCGGCAACCGCGCCATGCAGTTTTTCTTCGTCAATGGCCGCGCCATCCGCTCGCTCACGATGCAGGCAGCGCTGGAGCAGGCGTACAAAAACACGCTGCTCACGGGGCGCTTTCCCGCCTGCGCGCTGTATATCACGCTGTCGCCGGGGCAGGTGGATGTGAACGTGCATCCCACGAAAAACGAGGTAAAATTCACACGCGAGGGCGAGATATTCGAGGCTGTTTACCACAGCGTGCGCGCGGCGCTTGAGTCCGAGCGGGAAACCGCGCAGATCTCCCTTTCCCGGTCCACGGAGAAAAAGCTCGACCCGCCCGCCCACACCGCGCAGCTGCTCCACCGGCCCGCGCCTCCCTCCGCCCAAACGCGCACCTGGGTGCAGCCAACAGTGGAAAAAACGCCGGCCGTGCCGCCGCTGTTTAAAACCTCCATCCCGCCCGTGCGCGAGTCGGGCGGCCCCACGCTGGCGGTACATACGCCAAAGAGTGTCTATGCCACGCGGACACAGCCGCCGCAGCCCATGGCGCCGCAGCCGGAGCCGACCCCGGCCCCGCCGACGAAAAGCGCGCCGGAGGCGCCCAGAGCCGCGCCGGAAAAAACCTGGCGCGTGGTCGGCGAGGTGATGGACACCTACATCGTGGTCGATCTGCCGGAGCAGATGCTGCTCATCGACAAGCACGCGGCGCACGAGCGCATAAACTTTAACCGTCTCAAGGCGGCCCAAACGCCCGTCATGGCGCAGGGCCTGCTCGTTCCGCTCATGTGGCACGCCGGGGTCGAGGGCCGGGAGCTGGCGGAGAAGAACGCGGCGCTTTTGTCCTCGCTCGGCTTTGAGCTTGAGCCCTTTGGCGAGGAGGATATGGTCATCCGCGCCCTGCCGGCGGATATGGACGCGTCGGAGGGCCCTGCTGCGCTGGAGGAGATATGCGAAAGCCTGTCCCGCGGCGGCGCGGATCTGGCGCGCGATAAAATTTTGCAGACCATCGCCTGCAAGGCGGCCATCAAGGCCGGACGCCGCTCGGAGCTGCGCGAGCTGGAGGCGCTTGCGGCGCGGGTGATCTCCGGCGAAATACGCTATTGCCCGCATGGACGCCCGGTGGCTACGGTCATCACGAAAAACGAACTGGACAAAAAATTCAAGCGCATCGTGTGAGATGCGGTGGCTAATAATCGGCGCATAGGCCATTGTGCCGCACAGACTATGCCTCCCTCGTCAGAGGGAGCCAAGAGACTGGTTGCTAAAACAGCGGAAGGAGAACAACATGAAGATCGAATTTTCGGACAGTCAGCTTGAGCTTCTCAAGGAGCTTTTGGACGAGGCCGCCGAGGCCAGCTATCAGGATATGTTCGAGTGCAAAAAGATCGCCGTGGACGCGGAGGAGGATTTCGTGAAAAAGGAATACAACGCCCTCGCAGACGCGGAGGAGGAGCGCTTCGGCAAGATCAAGGCGCTGGTGGAATATGTGCGCAAGTATGAGGATCTGATGCGCGATGCCTGAGCTGCTCGTCGTCACCGGGCCGACGGCCACGGGAAAAACGGCGCTGGGCGTGGCTTTGGCAAAGCTTCTCGGCGGCGAGGTGGTGGGCGCGGATTCCATGCAGATCTACCGCGGCATGGACATCGGTACGGCCAAACCCACGCCGCAGGAGATGGACGGCGTGCCCCACCACATGATCGACGTGGCAGACCCGGCGGAGCGCTTTTCCGCGGCGAAGTATGCGGCCATGGCCTCGCAGTGTGTGGACGATATCCTCGCGCGCGGCCGCGTGCCCATTGTGGTGGGCGGCACGGGGCTTTATATCGATGCGCTTTTGCGGCGGGAGGAATTTGCCGCCGCGCCGGGAAACAGCGGCGTGCGCGAGACGCTGGAGGCGGAATATGACGCATTGGGCGGCGAGGCCTTTCGCGA
>CAYROZ010000043.1:0-13629 GCA_964426125.1 uncultured Oscillospiraceae bacterium | reverse complement strand
CCGGCAAGGGCGACCGTCCCGCTACCGATGCCATCGGCGGCATCTCCATGGGCTACTTCATCACCCGCAAGGCGTGGGACGATCCCGCCAAGCAGGCGGCTGCCGTGGAATTCGTTTCGCAGCTGACCAGCGATGAAGTTCTCTCCACCTTCGTCACCACGGAAGTCACCGCTCTGAAAAACGGCGCTTCCCCCGAGGGCCTCAACGCCATCCAGCAGTCCGCGGCTGACTGCAACGCCAACGTCACCGGCGTTGTCGGCGCCGTTCAGGACACCATCACCGCCGAGGCCAAGGGCGATCTGTTCGGCAATGTCCAGAAGGTGGTCACCGGCCAGATGACCGCGGCTGAGGCTGTGGAATCGGCCATGAATCTGAACTGATATATTTAAATATATCCTTCTACTCTCTCTTTTGGGGCTGCTGCTTACCCGGCAGCCCCGCTTTTATTCCGGCGAAAGGATGGTGCGGCCATGAGCTCCATGATATACAAAAAGAAAACGCCGCTGCTGGTGTTTTTGATCCCCGCCTTCGTTTTTCTGATCGCCTATCTGTATTATCCCTTCATCCAGAATGTCATCAACACCTTTCTGGACATCGGCGGTCTGGGCCGGGCGGCGGAGGGACTGAACGACCCATGGTACAGCAACTATGTTGAGCTGTTCCGCGATCCGGATCTGCGAACGGCGCTGAAGAACACCGTGATACTCACGGTGTTTACGGTGGTTTTTCAGGTCGGCATCGCGCTGATCCTGGCGCTGCTGGTCGATTCCATCCGGGTCGGCGGCAAGGTGTTCCGCACGGTCTACTTCTTCCCCATCGTCATTTCCGCAACGGCGCTGGGCCTTATGTTCAATCTCATGTTCCTTTATAAGGGCGGCATGATCAACCAGCTTTTGCTCAACATGGGAGCGCTGCCGTATGAGGTGAAGGAAAACGGGCGCATGATCGTGGAGTGGATCGACTGGAAGGACAGCAGGCATTTCATGTTCACCATGTTCCTGCCGGTCATCTGGCAGTACGTCGGCTTTTACTTCGTGATCCTCATCACGGGGCTGAACAACATCCCCGAGGAGCTGTTCGAGGCCGCCGCGATCGACGGCGCCTATGGGCTGAAAAAGGTTTGGTACATCACGCTTCCCATGCTGCGCAATGTGCTTTGCACCTGTCTGGTGCTGGCCATCACCGGCGCTTTGAAGGTTTTCGATCTGCCGTGGGTCATGTTCGGCGCGGGAATGCCGCAGAATATGGGCTGGCTCACCGGCACCTATATGTACGACCAGACCTTCAACAAAATGAACGTGGACTACGGCTCCACCATCGCGGTGCTCATCGTGGTGCTGGGCGTGGTGCTGTCCAACGTTGCCAACCGGGTGTTCAAGCCCACGGAAGACTACTAAGGAGGGGCGCACATGGTACGAAAAAAAGTGACCCCCGCCAAGATCGCGACCTATATCGTGCTGTGCCTGTGGGCGCTGACCACCATCTATCCGTTCATCTGGGTCATCCTCAACTCCTTCCGCCAGAAGGGGCTCATCCTCAGCGACTCGTTCTCCCTGCCGCTGGGCGATGCCTTCACGCTGGATAACTACCGCACCGCGATGGAGCGTTCAAGCTTCGGAAACGCCTATCTCAACTCCATTCTCATCTCCGGCTGCGTTACCATCTTCGTGGTGATCTTCGCGGGACTGGCCGCCTACGGGATGTGCCGCTACCGCTTCAAGGGCCGCGGACTTTTGTACAGTCTCATCATGGCCGGCATGATGTTCCCGGTGTTTTCCACCATCATTCCGGTGTTCCGGATGCAGGTGGTGCTGGGCATCGCCGGAACGGGCAACCGCTGGCTCAGTTTGCTGGCGACCATTTTGCCGCAGGTCGCGGGAAATTTGTGCTTCGCCATCGTGATATTGATGGGCTTTATCCAGTCCGTGCCCATTGAATTGGAGGAAAGCGCGTATCTGGACGGCTGCAATGTGTTCCAGATCTTCTTCCGGATCATCGTGCCCTCGGCCAAATCGTCGTTTGCCACCGTGGCGATCTTCGCGTTTTTGTGGAGCTATAACGATCTGTTCACGCAGTCGTTTTTCCTGCGCTATCCGCAGGAGCGGGCCATCACAGGCCTTCTCAACGAGATCAGCTCGCAGGCCGGTGTAAACTATGGCCTGATGGCCGCGGCGGTGGTGCTGGTGGTCGTTCCGGTTCTGATCGTGTATGTGTGCCTGCAAAAGCACATCATCAAGGGTCTGACAGCCGGCGCCGTAAAGGGTTGATTTTCGGACAAATTTGCGTCATGATAGAGAAAACGCAGCAGAAAAGAGGGGAAAACGTATGTATCGAGTGGTGCTGATCGACGATGAGACCATCATCGTGGAGGGCCTGCGCCGGGTGGTGAAATGGGAAAACTACGGCTGCCAGATCGTAGGCACCGCGCTGGACGCGGCCTCCGGCCGACGCCTGATACAGGAAACGCGCCCCCACATTCTGTTCACGGACATCCGTATGCCCGGCGAGGATGGGCTGACCATGCTGGCCGGCCTGCGCAGCGAGTTTCCCGATATGCAGGTGGTCGTTTTGACCGGCTACCGGGACTTTGCCTACGCGCAGGAGGCCATTCGCCTGGGCGTTACCCGCTTTTTGCTCAAGCCGTCGAAAATGGACGAGATCAACGAAGCGCTGGAAACCGCTGTGAAGCGCCTTGACAAGCTCGGCCGCACGGATGGCAACGAGGAACAGGGCCACGGCGCCGGCAGCTTCATTCTCCATCAGGCCACGCGCTTTATGGAAGAGCACTATGCCGAAAAGCTCACGCTGCAAGCCGTGGCGGACTGCTGCTATGTTTCCCAGTGGCATCTTTCAAAGCTTTTAAACCGCTACTTGGGCAAAAGCTTTTACGATATGCTCAACTCCATCCGCATCCAAAAGGCCAAGGAGCTTTTGGCCGACCCCAGTTTGAAAATCGGCCAGATCAGCGAAATGGTGGGCTATTCGGACACGGCCCACTTCGCCAGAACCTTCAAAAAGCTCGTGGGCATGAGCGCCAACGAATACCGAAACGGGCTGCATTGACAAGCAAGCGCACGGGATGTTACGCTGTCCTGTGCGCTGTTTTCATGCAGAAGAATAAAATCAAATCATACTATCGCAGGGAGGGTCATTTATGAAAGATATCCACCGTCTGGGCCTTGGCACCATGGGTATGTCCATCGTGCGAAACCCCGAAAACTCCGTTAAAACCATCCACGCAGCGCTCGATTCCGGCATTACGTTGTTCAACACCGGCGAGTTTTATAATGGCAGTGAAAGCGAGCTGATCGTGGGGCAGGCCCTGAAGGGCGTGCAGCGCGACAAATACTTCCTGTCCGTTAAGTTTGGCGTGCTTCCCTCGCCCGAGGGCGGCATCTACGGCCTGGATGTAAAGCCCCACAACGTGAAAGGCCATCTGACCTACTCCCTGCGCCGTTTGGGCCTTGACTACATCGATCTGTATCAGCCCGCCCGGATGGATACCACCGTGCCCGTGGAAGATCTGGTCGGCGCGATCGCCGAGCTGGTGCAGGCGGGCTACGTCCGCCACATCGGGCTTACCATGGTGGACGCGGAAACGCTGCGCCGCGCCTGCAAGGTGCATCCCATCCACACCGTTGAAATGGAGTATTCCCTCCTTTCGCGCGGCATCGAAAACGAGCTGGTCGCCGCGGCGAAGGAGCTTGGCGTAAAGGTCCTCGCCTTCGGCACCGTGGGCCATGGTCTGCTGCGCGACGATATCCTTACTGCGCCCGCACGCGGCGGGATGCCCCGCGGTATGCTGTCGCCGGAGCATCGGGAAAAGATTCTGGCCATGGTGCGCGGTGTCAAGGCCATCGCCGATGAAAAGGGCGTTGCCCTGTCCCAGCTGGCGCTGGCATGGAGTCTATCCAAGTACGACCATGTGCAAAGCCTCATCGGCACGACCGATCCGGCCCACCTGCAGCAGGCCATCGATGCGCTGAAGCTCGAGCTGTCCGCCGAGGATATCGAGCGCATCGAAGCGGCGTTCCCCGCCGGGGCCATCGGCGGCTCCGGAATGCGCAATTTCGTCTTTACGGACGGAAAAATGTCTTTGGCATAAGGAGGAAAAGCCATCATGAACGAACCGCTGACCTATTACCACAAGCACCCATCGGCTCTGAAAACGCACCGCATCGAGACCCGGCCTATGCCCCTTCTGCCGCAGGATGCGCCTTTTGAGGCAAAAGCGCTTTGCGGCGCTCTCCACTCGGATCTGCAGGGCGCACTGAAAATCTACCAGGACAAGCGCTTTGAGATCACCGGCGTGGCCGTGAAGGTCGGCCCGGATATACACAACAAGCCCTCCATCGAGCTTTCCGACCGTCCGAACGGCCAGGCCTATGCTCTCACGATTTTTCCCACCGAAGACCACTACAGCAAGGTGGCCGTTGGCGACCGCGTGACCGTGCGGGCCAATTATCTGGTTTTCTGCAATTGGTTCGGTCTTGTGATGAAGCACAGCGAGCTGGTCAGCGTGGTGAAGGCCGATGCTTGAGCTGCGCTATCCACTGTTCGACGGCGAGCGTCTCTGGAACGCAGCCGCCGTCACGGTGGAGGGCGGCATCATCACCTCCGTGCGCCAGTGCAGCCAAGCCGAATGCGGCGATGGCTTTTTGATGCCCGCGCTGATCGACGCCCATGTGCATATGCGCACGGCCGATCAGGTGGAAGCCATGCTGCAAAGCGGCATTGCCGCCGTGTGCGATGTGAGCGCAGCGGCCGCTCTGGCGAAGGCCGCGCACCCGCTCACGATCGTCCGCTCCGCCGGAATGGCCATGGGCATTGTGATGGATCCCAAGGGCTATGTGGAGCAGGCCGCTGCAAACGGCGCGGAATACATCAAGGTTTTGCTGTTCGGCCCGCTTTCCATCGGCAAACCGGCGCTTTGCGCCATCGTGAACGAGGCCCATAAACGAGGTCTGAAGGTGGCCGCCCACGCCACGGAGCCGGCTACCGTCCGGCAGGCCGTGGAGGCCGGAGTGGATATTCTGCTGCACGTTCCCATGAAAGGCGTCTTCCCCGTCTCCCTTGCGGAGACCATCGCGGCGAAGGGCATTGCCGCGGCTCCCACGCTTGTGATGATGGAGACCTACGCCCACTGCGGGCGCGGCGGTTATAAGCCCTCCCACTACCAAAATGCAGAACGCGCCGTAAAGATTCTGCACGACTGCGGCGTCACGATCCTCGCCGCGACCGACGCCAATCCCGGTTCCTTTGCCCCGGCCGTCGGGTATGGCCCCTCGCTGCATCGAGAGCTTGAGCTGCTGGTAAAGGCCGGTCTGACCCCGACCGAAGCGCTGACCGCCGCGACCGCTGCCAGCGCCGACACGTTTTGCCTGAAAACGGGGCATCTCGCGCCCGGCCGGCCCGCCACGATGCTGCTTGTGGACGGCTGCCCCGACCGCACGATCGCGGACACCCGCCGCATCCGACACCTCTGGATAGCCGGCGAGGAGAACATTCCTTTCCGATAAAACCCACAGCCGATGGCCATTGCTGGTCATCGGCTGTGGTTATTCCTAGGGGCTTCTTATTTCAGCACAGCGCCGTCGCAGAAGGCGCTGCCCACCTTCTCGCCCAGCACATAATAGGCATGATTCATGCCGTCATAGGTGATGGGGCGCAGCTTCGCGGGGTCAACATTGCCATCGGTCAAAATGCTCTCCTCGGCGCAGACGTTAACGATCTCGCCCACCATGCGGCAGGTTTCGGGGTCGTAGCTTATAAGTTTGCACTCCACCGACAGCGGCAGCTCTTCGATAATGGGCGCATCCACAAACTCACTTTTGACCGTGTGGAACCCGGCCTTATCCAGCTTGTCCGCCACGTCATTGCCGGAAACAAGGCCCACAAAATCGCAGGACACGAGTGTATCCGCCGTGCCCATGCTGACGGTGAACGCCCCTCTGGCCTGAATATTCTTCACGGTTTTGTGGCCCGCGCTCAGGCACATGGAGATCTCGTTGCTTTCGCTGATGCCGCCCCACGCGGCGTTCATGGCATCGGGCACACCGGCTTCATCGTAGGAGCCGATGATGAACACCGGCTGGGGATACAAAATGGGCTTCGCGCCAAAATTCTTTCTCATGATCGTTTCTCCTTCATTTCGTTTTATTTGCACTCGAGCAGAATTTCATAGATCTCGTCGGCGGTCAGTTTTTTGCAGCATCCGGCCGTGATGTTGGTGGAATCGGCAACGGCCCGAAGATCGGTGTCCGCAGGGATGCCAAGCTCCGCAAAGCTGGCGGGCAGGCCGATCTGACGGATAAAGGCTGCCAGAGCTTCGATGCCGCTTTGCGCCGCCGCTTTGTCGTCCCCCTCCTGCACATCCCAGACATGTCGGGCAAAGCGCGCAAAGCGCGGGATATTCGCCTCATAAATATGCCGGTACAGCACGGGGTGGATCACTGCCAGACCGCAGCCGTGGTTGCAGTCGGTATACGCGCCCAGCTGATGTTCGATCTGATGGCACTGGAAATCCGTGACCTTGCCGATTTTCAAAATGCCGTTTTCCGCCATGGCCGAGGCCCACGCCAGCTCGCTTCTGGCCTCGTAATCGTTCAGATCATGCAGCAGGGTCCGGGTGTTGCGTATCACGCTGCGCATGATGGCTTCGTTTATGTCGTCGGACAGGTTGTTCTCGTCCGGCTTGCCGAAATAGGTCTCCATGGCGTGGCTCAAGGTATCGAACGCGCCGGACAGCACCTGCTGCTTCGGCACGGACATGGAATACGCCGGGTCGAGGAAGGCGAAATCCGCCTGCGCGCCGAAGATGCCGGCTTTGATTTTCCTTTCCTCATGGGTGATGACCGCGCCGGCATTCATTTCCGATCCCGTGCCGAACACGGTGACGATGGTTCCAAGGGGGATGAAGCGCTCGGGATAGCGGTGCTTTTCCATCTCCATCGTCCAGATATCCTCATCCAGCATAGCCTGCGCGGAGACGATCTTGCAGCAGTCGGACACACTGCCGCCGCCCACCGCCAGAATCAGATCGACCTTGTTCTCCCGCGCCAGCGCTGTCCCCTCCTGCACCTTGGCATAGGTGGGGTTTGGCATGATGCCGGGAAGCTCAACGATCCGCTTTCCGGCGGCCCGCAGGATGCCGACGACCTCGTCATACACGCCATTTTGCATAATCGAGCCGCCGCCATAGGCGAGCATCACGGTCTCGCCGTAGCCTTTCAGAAGCCGCCCCAAATGCTCGCTCACGCTGCCCCGGCCGAAATAGACCCTGGTTTTGTTTTCGTAGATGAAGCTGTTCATATCACTGCCTCCATTATATCCTCACCGGATGTTACCCATCCAAGGCGAGCATAACACTTAAAGTCGGCTTTAGGTCAAGAGCTTTTGAAAAGTTTTTTTGCGAAAGCATAGGCGAGGCGCTGGCCTCCAAAAAACGCATCCGCCCGCGCCCCTGTTTGGACTATAACCGGCGGCCACGAAAACCGGCTTTATCCCGCCATCGGCCAGAAAAAGCGCCGCTGTCGAAGACCGACAGCGGCGCTGCGCGTATTCTGTTTTGTCACTTCCGCACGATCTCTTCGATGTAATCAACCCATGTGCCCGTGCCGATGTCGTCCCTCTTGGCCCCCTCTACCTCGGTTGGGCGATTTTCCATGTATTCTATGTCCGCTGAAACAGCTCGGGGTCGCTGCACTCCAGAATGATCAGCGACAAAAACACATACCGAACCTGTGCGGAATCATTCCAGTCCACGGGGAGCATCTGCTTGATTTTCCCCAGTCGCAGCCTGACCGTATTTCGGTGGACATGCATTTTTTCTCCAGACTTTGCGGTGCTTCGGTCATTTTTCAGGTAGGTATATAGCGTGGCGATCAAGCATGTACCATTTGCCCGGTCATAGGCGGCAAGTGTTTTGAGTGCCGGGTGCATTAAATCAAAGGCGGGTTCGCACTGGCTTATAATATGGTTGATCGCGTAATCGTCATAGTGGAAAATAGTGTCCCCCTGCTCCAGTCGGGTGCCCCAGATGATCGCACTGCATGCCTGCAGAAAGTACAGCTTGGCCTGCTTCAGACTGTTGAAGCTGCTGCTCACGCCCGCTCTTAGTCTGCGCAGGGAAAGGAAGTCCGTATAGCTCTGTAATACCCGTGCAGAACCCGGCTCCGAAGTGGAGACAAGCAGTACGGCGTAGCCGTCAAACAAGATCGCCAAATCGCCCCGGAGAATGGACAGCTCGTTGATGATCTGCTCCTGTTCTTCCTTTGGCATAGAGCGGATATCCACGGCGAGAAGATGATTAAATGGAAGCAGCGGAAGCTGGAAATACCGCAGCCGTTCATTCAAGTCCGCCTCATCCAGGGGGTTGCCCCGGAGAATATCATAGAAAAAGGAACGCTGGCGATGAACCCGGTTGATCGTATTATATTTCGTCTTTTGCAGTTCCTGTGACAACAGCGTGGAGAGAAACTGGATTTTGTCATAATCTGCATCGTGAAAGGGGCGGTTCAGCTCCATCACAGAGATTCCCGCGATTGCGACGTTTTTTACAAATATCAGGCAGATATAGTTTCTGGGGAGATCCTTTGGCGTCATGATCGCAGCTTTATGGGATAACAGTTGATTTAAAATATTATAACCGCTGGAAACAATGGTTTGCAGCAGAGCCTCCGAAGGGTGCATATCCTGGAAAAAATCCTTCAGTTCTTCCGGGTATACCGTCGGCCGCATCCACTCCAGGGCGTTATGGGACATATCCATGACCGCCACAGGATTTTCCAGCCATTCAGAGGCAAGATTCACAATTTTGCTCAGGCTGTCCTTTGACGACATGAAGCGTATCAGCCGTTGGCGGATCACGGAATCATAGCTGCGGATATAGCTTTCCAGCCAGATAGACAGCAGCGACACCAGCTGCTCAGGAGGAACGAGCGTCAGCAGCAGGATCAGATTGCACCCCTCCGGAGCGTCTGCGCCGCAATCGGGATCCTCCGTTAAAACGAGCAGACTTCGACCGGCCGCAAGCTCGCCGTTCCACTCCGAAGCAACGTAGAGCACATCGGTCTCCATCCCCTCTGCGGGCTGCTGATGGTATAGCTCGATGCCGCGAATGGTGGCGGGGGTCTTCCGCACGCAGCGATACTCCAGCTTCATCCGCCGGAAGTAATCCACGACAGTATCTATATAATCCACCATGATGACAAATCCGCCCTTTCCGTCTTTGTTGCTATTATAGCCGGTTCTTTTTCCTTCGTCCACTCATTTGAAAAGCTCCGGCAGACAGAAGCTGCCGGAGCCGAGTTTCCCTTTTCAAGGCAATAGATCAGTAGAAAATCATCATGAGCACGCAGCCGACAGCGGTAACAACAGACGTACCCAGAATCTGAATAACGGCGACCTGACGATACGCCTCCTTATGGGTGCAGCCCATAAAGCTGAGGTATGCCGCGATATTGCTGCTGTGAGGCAGGGAATCCAGCGTTGTGCAGGCGGTCATCGCCAGCCTCTTTACCATGGCGGCATTTGCCCCCATACTGATCGCGGTCTGGCAAATGGACTGAGCACTGATCACCATGCCGGATGCGGCGTCGCCGCAGATACCGGCCAGCAGGGCCGTTCCGACTGCGACCAGAATATAGGGATTGATCTGAAGACTGGTCACCCAACCCAGTATCGCGGCATAGGCCGTGGTGCTGGTGACAAGCGCACCATAACCTGCCACAACACAGATCATAATCATCGGGACGCAGGAATTTATACACCCGTTGGACAATGCGGAAAAAACCTTGCCGCTGAGCAGCTCACGATTTAAGGCGATAATGATGACGGAGCCAACCAAAAGCGCAATGCAGCAGCACAAATAGGAATCCAAATTAAACCCCAGCTGCAATACGATGACCAAAGCGATCACGCAGAACATCGGCAGACCGGATTTCCAAAACGCAGGCAGGGACGCCTCGGGAATGTCGGCGAACTGACCGCGCAGCGCCACCTCGGTGGGCGTGTCGGTATAGCCCTCGCCCTTCCTGCGGTACCCGGGGATCACGACCATCTTGATGTAGACAAAACCCCAGGCGACCTGGAGGGCAACCATCAGGAAGCCGATCCAACTGCCGGCAAACAGGTTTGTGCCGGGAATCAACTGAGACATGATGACGTTCAGGACGGAGGGCGCCCCGGGCATCACAAACATAAAGGCAGAACCGCAGGTGGCCAAAACCAGAACACCCACGGGACGGGGCAGATCGGCGGCCTTCAGCAGCGTAAAAGCCAGCACGGATGCCAGCACAGGAAAGCTGGTCACGCCGCAGGCGGCCAGGATCGCCACAAACAGACCCAGACCATAGATCGCGGAGTTTTTGCCAAATTTGCTCACGATGGCCCGGCCAAAGCTCATATCAGAGCCGGACGCACTCATCAGGCCCGAGAAGATGCCCGCGCAGAGGAACGGAACCACATAGCTTGCCGCGATGCTGCCAAAGCCGCCTGTAAAGGTGGCAAAAAGGCCGGTGGGAACGCCGCCCTCGACAAAAAAGCTAAGGAACAGGGAACAAAGCAGAGCCGCCGGAATCAGATTCATGCCCTTCATAACAAGGATGATGAGCACAACCAAAGAAACGGCAATCGCGATTGCCGATGGAATTACACCGGACAACATAAACAAATTCTCCCTTTCTCTTCTTATTAGGATTTGGGACGGAGAATATGCTATAAAAACAGAATACGCTCCGTCCCGAAGGAATTTATGTGTTCTTGCAGATAGCGATTTCGTTCGCCATGCTTCTGCCCGCGACCATACCCATGGTCAAAGCGGTGCTGAAAGGCGTCCAGAAATCAACCAGGCCGGAACCGACCATGCCGTTCCATGCAATGTCGCCGGCGGAATACAGTCCGGGGAACGGACGAAGATCTTCCTCCCGCAGGACCTGGGCCTTATGGTTGATGACAATGCCGCCGATAGGCAGATCGAAGGTGGAATAGCCGCGCATGGCGTAGAAGGGCCCCTGATTCATGCTCTGGAGGTATTTGGGCTCTTTGCTCATTTCCTCGTCATGGCCCGCCTCGCAATAAGCGTTATAGCGGGTGACGGTGTCCAGCAGCACGACCGGATCCATCCCCAGTTTTTCCGCAAGCTCCTCCCAGGAGTCTGCGCGAACGGTGCGGCCCGCCGCCACTTCCTTCTCCAGCGTCTCCGGATTCAAAGCGAAGAACGAGCCATGGAACGTGACGGAAGCAGCCTCTTTGATGCTCTTCAGGTTGGGGTGTTCGTGGTTGAATTCCTTGCCCTCGATGATCTTCGCCAGCATGGAGGTGTCAAACAGGGTATAGCACATTTTATCCTGCTGAAGATTCAGGGCGTTCGCTCCCAGCGTATGAGTGCGGGAACTGAGGGATTCGTCCACAAAACGTTCGCCATACTTGTTGACCCAGAGGGTGGCCGGCCATTTCAGCGCAAAGCTCATCTCGTAGGCGACATTTCTGTTGTCCAGGTATGCCGGGCCGACAGACCAGAAATCCACTATGTCCTGGAGGCGGCCGCCAGCATCGCCGACCAGCGTTATCCCGTCGCCCACCATCTGCGGCAGGCCGACAAAGTCGATGTCCTCGCCGCGGTAGTTGGGCCAATGCTTGTGAACCAGCTCCTTGTTGGCGCCAAAGTTTCCGGTTGCGATCATAACGCACTTGGCATGGATGATGGTTTCCTCGCCGTCAATCTCAGCCTCAACGCCGGCAGCCCGGCCCTCTGAGACCAGAATGCGTTTGGTGACTGCCTTGGTGTAGCAGGTGATGCCGTATTCCTGGATCACTTCAACGATTTTATTGACCGAGGCCACACCGCCGGGAACGCCGCCTGTGCTTGGCATGACATGAACCACGCGGCTTTCGCCCGCATCGTCCGGCTTGGAGGGCAGGACCGTCTGGAACACAAGGCCGTGTTCCTCGCCCCAGCGGATAAAATCGCCGGAGTGCTCCAGATAGGTGCGAACCAGCTTCGCGTCGGATTTCCAGTGGCACCAGTTCATATACTTGAGGAATTCCTTGTCCATATCGTATTTGATGCCAAGACGCTCCTGAACAGGGCTGCCAATGCCGCCCGGCCCCAGCGCGCATCGACCGCCGCCGCCAATGACTTTGGTCTTTTCCAGGACGATGATTTCCCGCTCCCCCAGCTCATAGGCGCTGATTGCGGCCATAAGTCCGGCTGCTCCTGCACCTACGATCACGAGGTTGGTGGTCAGTTCTTTGCTCATGTGAGCACACTCCTTTCAAGGGTCGGATTTGTTTTTGGGCGATTTCATTATAAAACAACGCAGAAGCGGAAATCACTGTGCTGTCAGCACAGTGATTTCCGCTCAAAAGATACGTTATAACAATATCGGAATTTTTTCCTGTCTAAACAAAGGTGTATCGCAAATCCAAAGCGGGCATGACTCTACGATAAGCCATGCCCGCTTTTGCTGTAAAAATGGTGTGATTGTCAAGCCGGTTCCGGTGCGCCAACCGGACAGTTTCTCTCACACTCACCGCACTCAATGCAGAGATCCGGATCGATCTCATACTGTGTGTCGGAAAGGGAGATCGCGTTCACGGGGCACGGCCCCAGACAGGTTCCGCAAGAGACGCAAATGTCTGTAATATGATATGCCATAAAGATACCTCCGGAAAGTTTTAGCCCAAAAACAAATCCGTAAGTACCTTGTCATTATATCAACTCCGGAAAAAAAACGCAAGACGGATTTTATTTGAATCGCGCGGCTTTATACACCGGAGCCGGCACCAGGCAGACCAATAAGATGCCATAAATCATGGGGTTCTTCTTCATTTCTTCAGTTCCGTTTTATATAAATGCACAAAGAACACGAAGCTCACCGCCAGCGATACAGCTTCCGCAATGGGGAATGCCCACCATACCATGCCGACATCATTGGTCAGCTTTGCCAGCAGCCATGCCACAGGCACCAGAACCACCAACTGACGCATCACCGACATGACAAGGCTGTACTTGCCGCGTCCGATGGCCTGATACATATTCGAAGACACCAGTCCCAATGCCGCCAGCGGGAAGCAAAGGCAGATGATCCGCAGGGCCGGAACGCCAACTTCCAGCAACTCGGCCGTGGGATTGAAAAAGCCCAGCAGCTGTACGGGAACCAGCATAAATGCCAGCACACCGATCAGCATAATGGCAAGGGCAATACCGCCGCCCTGATAGAGAGACTGGAGCAGACGCTTTTTCTTTTGTGCGCCATAGTTGTATCCCATGATCGGCATCAGCCCCTGGTTCAGGCCCAGAACCGGCATGAACACAAAAGAGCGCAGCTTGAAATACAGGCCGAACACCGTGTATGCCGCCGTGGAGAAAGCAGCAAGGATGGCGTTGATCGCCATATTCATCACCGTGCTGATGGCCTGCATAACAATAGCGGGGATGCCACCGGCATAAATATCTCTCACAATGCCGCCACAGAAGCGGAAGCCTTTGAAGGGAATTTTGATGGCTGGATGCCGCGCGACTACGACAATAGCCAGAAGCATGGAAAGGATCTGCCCGCCCACCGTGGCAATGGCTGCACCGGTAACGCCCATAGCGGGCAGACCAAACCAGCCAAAGATCAGTAT
>CAYROZ010000042.1:0-13949 GCA_964426125.1 uncultured Oscillospiraceae bacterium | reverse complement strand
CCCTCCACCAAAAAGGCAAACGACACCGGCGCAAACGCCGCCTCCGCCCATTACTACAGCGCCGCCGCCGAGGCCATTGCCGTGCCCGATCAGGGCAGCCGCTCCATCTGCTGGGCCGTGGCCGCGACGGACTGTCTGCGCATCGGCGCGCAGCAGGACGGCATCGACGTTCCGGCGCTGGACCCGGAGCACCTGGTCTACTACTCCTACCACGGCTTCACGGACGATCTGGCGCTGACGGAGCGCGACTACATCGACCCCATCGACGCCGCCGGCCGCGGCAATGTGTACGCCTCGCTGATGACACTGGCCAGCTGGGGCGGCCCGGCGGAAACGCTGGATAAAACCCGGGACCACAACATCTATTCCGACAACGCGCTCTGGCTTCAGAACGGCTCCTGGCTCCGCTTTACCGGCAGCGAGGACCGCGCCGCCGTGAAAAGCGCCATCGTGGACCACGGCGCCGTGGCCGCAAGCCTTGTGAGCAAAACCTATTTCTCCGACAGCCGCTACTATAACAGCGCCACCAATGCCTTCTGCACCGTCGGCTCCGTCGGCACGCTCACCGACCACGAGATCGTGATCGTCGGCTGGGACGACGACTATTCCGCCGCAAACTTTGCCACCGCCCCCACGGACGCGGACGGCAGCAAGTTAAACGGCGCGTGGCTGTGCCGCAACACCTGGGGCGACAGCTGGGGCGACGGCGGCTATTTCTGGCTTTCCTACCACGATGCGGGTCTGACCGGCTGCGGCGTGGGCGTGGCCTTCGATGCCCGGGAGACCTCGGACGAATTTAACATCTACCAGTACGACGGCAACTACACGCTTTTCAGCACAGAGAAGGTCAAGGCCCAAACCGTCACCACCGCCAATGTGTTCACCGGCAAGGCTGCATCCGGCGAGGATGTTCTCCGCTGCGTGGGTCTCTACTCCGCTGCGGCCAACACCCGCTACACGGTGGATGTCTATGTCGGTCTGAGCGACAAAAACGACCCCTGCTCCGGCCGGCTGACCGCCAGCGCGAGCGGAACCTTCTCCAGCCCCGGCTACCAAACCGCTTACTTTGACCACTGGCCCTATATCCCCGCAGGCGAGAGCTTCTCCGTTGTGTACACGCTCACCTTCCCCACCGCCGGTGAAAGCACCATCCCCGTCTGCTCCGCGGCCTCCGCCAGCGGTCTCACGGCCTACAACAGCGCCAGCGCCGGCGAAAGCTTCCTGCTTTCGGGCGACAAATGGATCGACCGCAGCGCCAAAGGCGTAAACTACCGCATCAAAGCCTTCACCTGCAGCGGTCTGGCCACCCCCGACCACACGCACAGCTGGCAGGACGCCGCCACGCTGACCGAGCCCGGCTGCACCGAGGACGGCAGCAAACGTCTTACCTGCACCTGCGGCGCGTGCAAAATCGAATCGATCCCCGCCGCCCACACGCTCGACTGCGTTGCGGCCAAGGCCGCCACCGCCGTGAAGCCCGGCAACACGGAATACTGGAAGTGCAGTGTTTGCGGCCAGCTCTTCTCCGACGCCGATGGCAAAACCAAGATCGACGAGACCGCCACCGTGATCGCCGCCAAGGGCTTTGACGATGTGAAGGCCACCGCCTACTACCACGACGAGGTGCTTTGGGCCGTGGAAAACGGCGTGACCACCGGCGCGACCGAAACCTCCTTTGAGCCCGACGGCAAATGCACCCGCGCGCAGCTTGTCACCTTCCTGTGGCGCCGCGCCGGTTCCCCCAAGCCCACCGGCACAAGCTGCCCGTTCACGGATGTGAAAGACTCGGACTACTTCTATGAGGCCGTGCTCTGGGCCACGGAAAACGGCATCGTGAAGGGCGTCAGCCCCACGACCTTCTCGCCCTATCTGGTCTGCATCCGCGCGCAGGCCGTCACGCTTCTGTATCGAAGCTGCGAATGATCTCCCCATAAACAACCGAAAGGGTGTGCTGCCTTTGTGCAGCACACCCTCTTTTTTCATCCCACGCCCGCCGCTTCCAGCAGCGCCGTCCAGGTCACCGGGCCGCACACGCCATCGGCATAAACGCCCTTGTCCTTTTGAAAGCGCAGCAGCGCGCGATGCGTCGCCGTGCCGAATTTGCCGTCGGCGCCGTTTGAGCCGCAGGAATAGCCCAGCGCGATCAGATACTGCTGCATCGCCTTGACATCCAGACTGTTCGCGCCGTAGCGCAGCGTGGCATGATCGTCCGCCGTCTCCTTCACAACACGCTCGCCCAGATTAACGGTGTCGTACTGGGTCTTGTTCGTCTTCACGCCGCTTTTGGCCTCTTCAAAGGCCTGTTTCCACTCGTTGTACGCCTGCTCGGTGTACGCCGTACCCACCGGCAGCGCCAGCGTTTCGGCAATGTCCTCGGTCACATAGCCATAGGCCTTCCACTTGGTCATGGCGTTGTCAAAGCGCTGCTGCGCGGCCTTGCTGTCCGCCTCGGTCTGCGCCGCGCCGAGCTGGGCCCTGGCGCTTTCCAGCGTGTAATGGCTCTCGCGCTCGTTCATCGCCAGCTCCCGCTCCGCCAGCGCATTTTCAAACGCCTGCTGATAGACCGACACCTTCGCATCGGCCATTTTCGCGCCGTAATAGTTCTGCGCCTGCTGTGCCGCCGTGACGGCCGCCGTGGAGGCCACGCCGCCGGTGTTGGCCGCCGCCTCCCCCAGCGCGTTTTGATAGGCGCGCTCGCCCTCGCGCAGATACTGCTTGCGGTACTGCTGCCAAAGCTTGTCCGCCCGGCCGTAAACGTCCTCCGCCGAGGCCGGCTGCGGCGTCTGCACGCTCTCCGTTTGGTTTACATAATTTTCTTCCTTCTCCGTCTCATCTCCCAGCGGCAGATACTTCGATCCATCCGGCCCGCCGATGTAGCGGCCGTATTTCCGGCGCACCTGCTCCGCGCCGGCATTGGCCAGAGCGCGTGCCTCATCCGTGGTCGCGTCGCGATGATCCTGCTTGAACGACAGGATCGAAAGCCCCGCCTCCGGCTGCTCGATCGCCAGGCGCAGATCCGCGTCGGAAAACGACGCCAGCAGTCCCGCCGCCTTTGCCTTTTTCACAAATTCCTCATAGCTGTGCGTTGTGTT
Source organism: uncultured Oscillospiraceae bacterium (assembly GCA_964426125.1). GTDB lineage: Bacteria > Bacillota > Clostridia > Oscillospirales > Oscillospiraceae > CAJOIG01. Next base: position 10,857 of record CAYROZ010000042.1, on the reverse strand, counting down.
CGCCATGCTTTCCCCTTTCCGCGCGGGCCGCTCACTCGTCCCCGCTTTGAAGTTGACATAATATATATCGATACTGCTCGTTCATCTGGTACAGATAATCCAGAATGCGTTCGATCTTCTCGTCGCTGCTCTCGCCGCCGTCGAGCTCCGGCAGGGCCGGGAGCGCTGAAAAATCCATTTGCGTCACTGTCCGCCCTCCATCCGGCTGCCGATGGCGCGCTCGCATCCGAGCGCCCACAGCTTCCAGTCGCCGAGCCCGCGCAGCCGCACACGGAATTCCCCGCAGCGATGCGGCACCAGCTCCACCGTTTTCACGCGCCGCTCGCCGTCCACCGCCGTCATCGTTTCCCACACGCCGCTGCCGTCGTATTCCACCTCCGCTGTGAGACCCTCTGCGGCGCTGACGCGCAGATACAGCCGCACCGCCGCCGCGCGGCTGCCGCCGCTGCCGACCATGGGCGCAAACACACAGCCGCTTTCGACCGGCTCCTCGTCCGCGCCGTCCTGCGAGCGCACACGTCCGACCATCCACACCGTGCCGTCCGCGCGCAGCATATACAGCTCGCCGCCGCACCAGGCAAAATCCAGAACCTCGCTGTCATCCTCCCGGTGCCACAACCCGTTTTGCCCGTCGTACACCAGCAGACTCCACTCGTCCCCGCAGCGGCAGGACACATAGTATTTCCGCCCATCCGTGCCCGCCGCGGCGTCCTGCCGTTTCGCCGTGCCGAGCGCCGCGTCGATCAGCCTTGGCACGCCGCCGGCATAGGCGGCAAAGCCCGCACGCGTTTTGTAATACAGCGTCTGCCCCACCACGGCCAGACTCCGCGCGCTGCCGGACTCCACGCCCAGCGTTTCCGTTTCAAAAAGCTGAAAATTGGCGCTTTTTGTGCCGTACACGCGGTAAATGCGGTCCTCCTTGAAAAACAGCGGGTAACCGCCGTAGGCAAAGGCCGCCGTGAACGGCCCCGGCGACCCCACCTCCACCGACCAGCAGGCCGTGGCCGTGGCGTCGAAATGATTCCACACCTTGGGGTTGCCCAGATAGCTGCAGCAGATCGTGTTGCCGTAAGCGCCCCACAGGCGGTTTGAGCACTGGCACATATGCTCCAGCGCCGGGATCTCGCGCGCGACCGTGACCTTGGCGCTTTGCGTCTGCGCCGGGCTGTAGTGCTCGGCCTCCAGCTCCACGGCCCCGCTCACGCGGCCCATCTGCGCCTCAAGAGTTTCCTGAACCACGCCGGCAGCGTTGGTCACCTGTATCTGCATACTGCCCGACGCCAGCGCCAGACGCATCCCGATGTCGATGGTCGACGTGGTTTCAAAGCTGTAGTACATATCGCTCGCCGCGTCGTAGAAGCAGTAGCTGCCCGCCGCCAGCGGATCGTTCACAATGCAGCGCGAGGCCACCGGCATCACAAAGCTCTCGTCGTAGAAATACAGGCATGCACCGTTCACCTCGCGAATGACCAGTGTTTTGTTGTTCGCCGCGTTGCCGCAGCCGGTAATGCGCACGGCCTCCTCCGGCGCAAACAGCGCCGCCGCGTCGCACTCCGGCAGATACAGGCAGTTGCGCTCCGTGGAGAGGCCCGAGGGCGACGCCTCGGAGCGAAGCTGCGCACCGGTCACGGAAACGCGCGCCTCCAGGGCGCCGAATTCGTTGGTTTTCGTGTTGTAAAACAGCTTGTCCGGCCATATCACAACATAGCTGCCAAGACAGCAAAAGCGCTTCTCCCCCGCCGCCACAGTGCCCTTGGACTCGCCGTTATAGTAAAAATGCGTGCCATCCACCCAGTACAGCCTGTCCGCGCCGCCAAGGCCATACGGCGCGCCAAGCGACGTGTATTTTCGGCGCGGGCTGCGCGAGGACAGGACGGGCCAGTGGTCGCCCGTCATGTTCTCCATCGATACGATCGCGCCCTCCGGCGCGCCCAGCCGCGCATCCAAACCGCCGAAGCTTTCCTGCCAGGCGACCGAATAGCCCTGTCCCTGCGCCGCATACGGCAGTGTCATGCCGCACCTCCGCAAATGGCCCGCACCGCCGCGGTCACAAACGCCGCGCCCAGGGTTGCCAGCAGCCACAAAATGGCCGTCAGCTTGGTGTTGATCACAGCGTACTGCGTGTTCAGCGCGGCAATATCCGCGCTGTTGCGCGCCGTTTTCTGCCGCAGAGCCTCAAACTCCGCCCGCGTCACATCCGTGATCTTCGTCGCTTCCGTCATCTTCTGTATCCTCCTCGTCTATGCCGCCCTCGCGGTTCATCACGGCGGCCAGTCCCGTGGCCACCGCCAGCGCCACCAAGGCGCTGATGTCGATGCTGTCGATCACACCGGCGGCGTTGATGACCGCCGCCACCGCCACGCCGACCGCCGTTTGAACAAACGTTCGCAGCGCGCGCCGCACGCACTCATGGCAGCGCAGCCAATCGTGTATTTTCATCGTCCGTCTCCTTTCACTCGACCGCCGCCCAGGTGAGCGCCCCGCATTTGCCATCCGGGTCAAGGCCCTTCATCTTCTGAAAGTCCTTCACATCGTCCACGGTGGCGTCGTCGTAAACGCCCGTGAGCGCCAGCACAAAGCCGTGCTGCACCAGCAGCGACTGCAAATACTTCACCTCCGCGCCCTTTGCGCCCTTTTTCAAAAGCGTGTGCTTCGGCCGGGCCGCATCGAACATCCTGGCCCAGGTGTAGCGGTCGGCGTTGCCGTTCGGCGTAAGCCCCGCCTTGGTCTGAAAGGCCTCCGTGGCCGCCGTGGTATTCGCGCCCCACGCGCCGTCAAGTCCCTTGGGATCGAAGCCCCGGCCATACAAAAGCCCCTGCCACACCATCACATCGTCGCCATCGTCGCCCGCGCCAAGCGAACGCGTGGCGTAATACGTCTCCGGTCCCCACACGCCGTCCGCCGCCGCGCCCACGAGCGTCTGATGCTTTTTCAGCGCGGCCGCGCGCGTTTTCGGCCCGTACTCGCCGTCCACGGCGTTTCCGGACAGGCCCAGCCATTTCTGAAACTGCGCGATCGTTGCATCCTTCACGGCCGCACTGTCCGCCGCGGAGGCCAGAGGCGTCGCGTAGCCATAGATATAGGCGCTGGTCAGCGCGCGCGAGCTGCGCCGCGCCATGTTGGCCGCGTTGCCCTCGTAGTAATACACATTGCTGCTGTCCACGGCGTACACCATGCCGGTGTGGTCGCGGGTTTTCCACGCGTTCGTGAAGATGATCACATCGCCCGCCTTCGGCGTGTAGGCCGTGCCGCTTTTTCCCTTGCGGTTGAGACCATACCACGACCAGTGAAAGCAGCCCTTCGCCGCCGCGTCGTCGGCCAGCGTGCCGCAGTTATAGTGCGGCCAGCGCCCCCACATCACGCGCCTTGCCTCGCTTTTGCTGCCCACGGCCTCATACACCGCCGTGGACACCATCATCGCGCACCATTCGGCGGGGTTGAGCCCGCACACCACACCCGGCCAGCTGTAGTTGGCCGAGCCCTTGTTTCTGGCAAAATTCGCCACATCCCGCGTCAGATACCGCGCATCGGCGCTGGCCTTCTCATAGTAGCCGCCATGCTCGGTGTAGTATCGAAAAGCACTCACGATATCGCTTATCGCCGCCATTGCGTCACTCCTTTCCCGGCTGGATCAAAACGGCAAACTGTGCCGTTCCGGCCGCCGCATCCCCTTCATAGCCCGCACACAGCCGTGTTTCGCCGTCCTGCGGCAGAAACAGCGTGCGCGCCCAATAGCGCCCGCTTTGCTCCGGCATGACATCCGTCTCGCCCAGCAGGGCCGCCGGACGCAGCACCGTGCCCAGCGTGAGCGCGTTTTCCGCGCCGTTGACCGCCGTGTCCACCCGACACACCGCCGCCAGCACCGCCGCGCCGCGCGGCAGATCCATGCCCCCGGCCGCCGGTTCATTGTATGCCGCCGTCGCCGCCTTTGCCCAATAGGCCGGCCGGTCCGCCGGCGCGAAGCGCTCTGCATACCACGCCGCAAACGCCGTGTACGCGCTGTTGTAGGCGGCCATGGCATTGGAGTATTTCGTGTATTCGGCGTTGGAAAAATCGATCATCGCCGCCAGATACATATGATAAAGCCTCCGCCACTCATCCGGCAGCATCAGCGTCCGCTCGCTGCCCTCGCTGGCCGGGCCATCGGCTGCCGAGCGCAAAAACACCTCGCGCCATATCTCGTTTTCCATATCCTCGATCCACGCCGTCTTCTGCCCGACGGTATAGCCGTTCGGCTTGAGGGCATCCACCGCCGCGATCAGCTCCCGCACGATCATAGCTGCGCCTCCTCACGGCCCTGCAGCTGCTTGGCCTCAATGAGATTTTCCCGCGTCTGCGCCGCGCCGGGGTAATGAAGCTCGGCCATCTTGGTCCAGAACAGAATGCGCGTGTCCGCCTCCGCCGGGTCGCCGAACGCGCCCGCCGTGTAGTAGGTCTGCAGCTCCTGCCACATGGAGCTGCGATCGACCGCCAGCGCCGCCGCCGTGTCGCAGGAGAACAAAAACGCATCGTTCCAATACCAGCTTCCCGTTTCATCCTGCTCCAAAAAGTCCCAGCGGTTCCACTGCTCGTCGCGGTGATTGCCCGCCGCATCCACGCCCACGATGGGCCGCGGCTCATCGGCATACGCCAGCTCATATTTGAACATCGCCTCAAACAGCCGCGCCCAGCACGCATTTTTCATCACGCGCTTCGACTGCATTCGTCCTGCCGCCTGGCTGGCCGCGAACTGCTTGGCCACGCCGGACTGCGCCGTGGTGTCGCGGCGGCCCTGATACGAGTCCGTGATGCCGATGATGTCGCGCGCCTCCTGATACACATAGTCCAGATACGCCAGCGGCTGCTCGATGTCGCACTTGAGATCGTAAACGCCGATGTAGCTTTTGTCCGTCACATTTTTCAGCCGGATCACCTTCGCCACGCCCGTGTCCACGCGGATGGACGGGTCGGGCGGCAGCGTGATGTAGCTTCCGGCGGCGAGCAGCTGGTCGATGATGCTCTTTTCCAGGCGGTTGATGGTGTTCTGCTGGTCGCGTATCTTGTCGATGTCCGACTCGCCCAGCAGCTTTCCGTAAACGGAAACCGACTTTTGCAGCATCACCGGGAAGATATCCGGCTTGTACCACGGCACGCGGTTTGGCTCACCCGTCACAGGGTCCGCGCCGGGGATAACGGTGCCGTCCGTGCGCGTTTGGGGCAGCCAAAGCTCCTGCTCCTCTTCCACGCGCAAACGCATCACGCCGCCGCACACAGGGCAGCGCCGCGTTCTGCCGCCGGTGCCGAAGCCCGCGCTCTCCACCGCGCCGCACGCCTCGCACTCCATCAGCCGCCGCGCCTGACAGTCCTCCCAGTCGCAAAGCACCGTGTCGTTTACCCAGGAAAACAGCCCGATGCCGCCCGCCGCGTTTTTGTAATAGCCAACATACTGCGTCACCAGCTCCTCCGACGCGCTCACGCCCTCGCCCGCGCGCACATTCGGCTCCGATTCGCTCTCGCTTTGCAGATCCACGCCGTAGCGCTGGCGGATGAATGCCTTGGTCTGCGGCAGCTTGATGATGAAATCGTCCATCTCCCACAAATCGCCCGTCACACCCGGCTGCGGCGCCAGCTGCTTGGGGTGCAGCGCGGAAACCACGCTCTCGCCCATCCCGTCGTGGCTGCGGCGCGTGCTGTCCCACTCAAGCATGAACAGACCGCCGCCCTGAATGGGCACGGTGCGCTCCATCTGGTCGTTGAGTATCTCCATGGGCAGCCGGTCGAGCTTGTTGCGCAGCATATCCTCGATCACGACCGCCAAACGCTCATCCTTTCGCCGCAGCGCCGTGACCTTCGGCTGGGGGATATTTGAATCCACCTGCGCCTCGATCAGCTCCGCGGCGATGTTTCGCACATGGGGCGTGCTGCGCACCATATCGCCGTCGATCAGCGTGTCGATGCTGCTTCTTCCGCGATAGATCGCCTCGCGCTCGTCCATCTGCCCCAGCTCCGCGCTCCACGCCTCGTCGTAGCGCTCCAGCTTTTCCTGCCAGGCGCGAAGCTTTTCATTTCTCTCCTCTTTGGTTGACATAATTCCTCCCTCGTTCCTCCCGAGGTGCGCCGGCCCCGCGGCGCACCTCCCTGCGTGATTCATTGCGCCCCTATGCTTTCAGGGCGCCGGATGGTCAAAGCGTGCTGCCGCCGGACAGACCGCCGCCCAGAATGAAGCGCCAATCCACAAAGCCCGCGGACAGGCGCGCATAGCCGTCCCAGATGTTCTCGTCGTTTGCGCCCAGACGGCTCGTGATCTCGCAGTCCACGCGGTCCAGCCAAACCGCGCCGTCGCACTGCTCGTTGTAGCTGCTGTCCATCAAAAACCAGGGCGCGGTGTTCGTTTCGCCGATGTAGTCGTTGAGATACGGCCACACCAGAACGCGCATCGAGCCGAACAGATAGTTGAAATCGTTGTGGTCGCTGCCGGGCACATCGTAGGAGCCAAGCACGGCGAACACGCTCTTTTTCAGGCTGGCAATGTTCGGGATGATGAGCGTGTCGGGCTCAAGGCCCATGGTCTCGCCGTTGTCCCCCTTGAAGTTCTGCATGGCCGTCATGGCCGCGCCCAGCGCCTCCTCGGAGAAGGCGTCGGAGAAATAGTTCGACTGGTTCGCGCCCTTCACCTTGGCCGGATGTGCCTTGGAAAACAGGCCCTGCCCATCGGCCGCGCCGCAGTCGAATTCAAAGCCGTTGATGGTCACGCCGGTCTTGTTCTGGCTGGCCGAGCCGAGCAGATTTGCAAAAAAGCGCTCGCGCGTGCGGTAGAAGCTGTCCGTCAGCTTTTTCGCTCTCTTGGTCATCTCGCCGATCTTGTTGTCGTCGCACATCTCGCGCGAGATGGCGATCTGGCTTTTCCAGACCTGGTTGACCAGCGTTTTGGGATAGCCCTCCTCAAAGCCATTCGTGGGGTGCGCGCCGTTTTCGCCCACCACCTGCCAGTCCGAAGCCGCCGTCACGGAGGTAAACGCCTCCGCCCAGTGCTCGCTTTTCACCTGGCGGAAGATCTTCGGGCCGATCTCCTTGGTCTTCCACGCCTCGGTCACATCCTCGATGCAGCTGGCAATGGGAGCCTGATACTTGCCGTACAGGCTGTCCAAACGGCCGCTGCCCTCTGCAATAACAATATTCGCCATCGTTTCATTCCTCCTTCATCAGTCCGCAAAACGCACGCGGCACAGATCGCCGGCCGCCGTGCCGTCCATGCTCACGATCACCAGCACACCACCGTCCGACGCAGCGGCAATGCTTCGTCCGTCGCTGGAAACCGAGGCTCTCGCACCGGCCTTCAGCGTGGCCGCAGCCGATGCCAGCGGCGCTTCAAAAACCACGCCCGCGTCGATGCGGATCACGGGCACCACCGTGTCGGCCGCCGCGCCCGCCTCCGTGCGCATACAGATGTATTCCGGCGCATCGCTTGCGGCCAGCTTGCCATCCGCCAGCGCCATGGCGGTGCCGATCTCAATGTCGCCGCTCGCGCTCAGCTTGTAATATTCAAAGGGTCTCGGCTGACCCTCATCGTAGGAATAAGGCAGAAATGCCATATGCTCTCCCTCCTGTCACTGTCTTTGATAATGCTTGTATTTCCGGTATTTCCGGCGTATCTCCGCGTCCGTGATGCCGGGCTTGGAAAGCCGGAACTGCGCCGCGACCTCCGCCGGCACGGACAGATATTCCCCCTCGCCCGCGCCGCCGGCCAGCGCACTCATGTGCTGCCGCGAAACCACGGAACGCGCTGCCTGCCGCGCCGAAAGCGCCGCCGTTTTTTCCATCAGCGCCTCGTAGTGCGTCAGCTTATACGCCTGCACCAGCGAAACGCCCTTTTTCACCAGCGCGTAAAACGCGTCGTATTCCGGCATGGCCATCAGGTCTTCTACGCTTTGGATGGAACCATCCATTTCCGCGATCTGACGGATCTGCTCGTCCGCCACGATGCGCGCTCTCTCGTCCAGCGTTCTCTCCCTCTCGGCGCTCAGCCTTTCGCGCAGCGAGTCGTTCTGCCGCTGCTGCTCGGCGCGTTCCCGCTCGTTTTCGCGGCGCATCTGCTCCATCTGCGCCTCCGCCCGGCGGCGTGCCGCCGCGTATTTCGCGTTTTCCGCCGGGGTTTGTCCGGCGCTTTCTTTTTCGGGAGCTGCGATCTCCCGCCCTTCGCCCATGGTCTCCGGCTCGGCGACGGCCGGAACGTTTACGCCTTCGCCGCCCGGGGCGGCGTTTTGCTCGTTCATTCCCTGTTCCTCACTTTCCGCTTCTCAAGTCCTTGCCGCGCACAGCCTTTGCCTTGCACGCGCCGCCCGTTTTGCGCAGCGCGGGCACCTCCTGTGCGCCGGTGTTGCGCAGCTTCTGCGCCAGATCACACGTCTGCTTTTTCACGTTTTCCCACCTCCTTTGTCCCCTTCCTGTGCGGATCGGCTCCTGCGACCCAACCATCTATATTCAACCGAGATCATCCGGCCGACCCCAAAGTTTGATGAGGATGCGCCGCCCTTCCTCGTCGGCGTTTTCATAATCCTCGCGCATATCCTTCGTCCAAACGCCCAGCCGCTCCGGCGCGGGCGTTTCCGTCATGGCCTGCTGGCCGCGTATGCCGTGGGCGATGGCCAGCGCCATCACCAGATCGTCGTGCTCCCCGGCCATGGCCTCGGGCCGCCGATCGGCGTTATACTGAAAGCACAGCATCTCGCCCAGCGTGGCCCCATCGCAAACCAGCGTCGGTTCCTCCCGAAAGGCCGCCACCAGCGTCGCAATGATCACAGGCCGCGTCCGGCTGGTGGTCTCAAAGCCATAGGCCTGCCGCAGCGCCCCGGCAAAGTTGTCCGGCAGCTCCCGCACATACAGCTTCGGATACCCCATCATCGCCAGCATCTTCACCGGATAGGTCGAGTAGTTTGTCTCCACGCCGATCAGCGCGTCGTTATACCACCGGCCCAAACAATACATCTGCCTCGCGTACTGATCCTCGTCGTACTGATGGCGCAAAACCGCCACCTGCGCGCCCGTCACATTGTCCAAAACCTGCCCCGTGAACCAGTCCGAGCCGGTTCCGGCGGTGTCCCCGCCGATCACATAGGGCCGCCGCTCCTGCGGCGGGACATACACGCGGATGATGCCGTCCGGCCTTTCCGCCCAGCGGATGTTCCGCAGCCGCGTGGGATCGTCGCAAAGGTCGTATTCAAATTCCCCCTGCATCACGCACGCCGGCGCGTTGGCCCTGCGCAGCGCCACCTGCTCGTTGTTGAAAACGCTCTGCCCGCTGGTCAAAAACGCCTCGTCCGGACACGAGGGATACTCCTGCCGGAAAATGCGCTCGTCGCCGCCGCAGTTGTTTTTGATGCACCAGCGCCGCCAGGCAAGCTGCTCATCATCGAGCGCATACTGCCCGCGCAGCCGCTCCTCCTCCGCCGTCCACTGGGTCCCCGGCGCGGTCTTCATGCGGTATTCCGGGTTTTCAAACCATGGGAAAAACAGCGGCTCAAAATCGCTCTCGCCGTCCACCGCCGCCTCCCACATCCGGTGGAATTCATCAAAGCCGTTGGCCGTCGATTCCACGATCACCATGCTGCCCTTCACGGCCGGCACCGCCTGCATGATGCCCACCCAGGTCGCCGCCTTGTCGCCGCGCCAAAAGGCAAATTCCGACGCGTGCACATTCATCAGCGTGTCGCTTCGTCCGATGCCGTCGCCCCCGGCCGTGTTGCAGCGGATGCGGCTCATCAGCCCCGGATCGGCGGCCTTTTTGCTCGGATCGCGCTCCGGATTTTCAAAAACCAGCTCCCGCGCGTTGGAGTTTTTCGCCATCGGCCGCAGCTTCTCGGGCAGCCGCTCGTAAAACAGCTTCGACATCTTAAAAAGATTCGCGCTCGAGTCCTCCCGGTGGGCCACGATCAGCGAGTTCACATTCGGCTCCGTGGCCGTGCGCGCAAAGATCAGCGCCTCCGCCAGCGTGGAAAAGCCCAGCTGCCGTGCCTTCAGCACGATCACGCGCATGGGCCGTCCCGCCTCTGCCTGCCGCCGCAGCGCCTCATACAGCCGCTCCTGCGCGCGGTTTAGCTTCAGCGGCACGATCTCGGCCTTTTTCGTGCGGATATAGAGGTTTTCCTCGATATACCGCCGCACATTGCGCACCTTCATCGCTTCGCACGCACCGGCTTATACACGGTGCAGCCCTTTCCCGCCGGGCAGGGTCTCCGATGGCCCGTGTGCAGAATGTACACGCACGCGCGCAGCATCTCCCGCTCCTCGCCCACATTCACCTCGCACGAGAACACACAGCTTCTGCATGGATTCGCCATTGCTCTATCATCCTTTCCGTCATGCGCATTGCGCAATTATTGTAATTTTCTCCGTTGCATCCCGCAACTCGTTCTATACTATGCCACAGTGAAAAACTTTTTTCAACCCATATATTGCACTATGCAACTTTTTGTGATAAAATATTTTTCGACACCAGAAAAGGAGCTGCCGATCATGGAATTTGAAAATGTCCCTCTGCTGGCCCTGCGTCTGCGAAACGCCCGCCAGCTGCGCGGTATGACCCTCGACGAGCTGGCCGACAAGGTCGGTTTGAACAAATCCACCATCCAGCGCTACGAAAAAGGCCGCATCCAGTCGCCCAAGCAGCCGGTCGTGCGCGCCATGGCCGCCGCGTTGGACGTAAACTACGCCTGGCTTTGCGGCCGCAGCGAGATCATCGAGCCCGTTGACGGCGACACTGAGATCACCCACTACCTCGAGGTTTTGGAAAACAGCCCCGATATGCGCAGCCTGTTCAAAACCATGGAGGGCGCCGATCCCGCGGAGGTGCGCGCCGTGGTGGATTTTCTGCGCGTGATG
>CAYROZ010000041.1:0-14136 GCA_964426125.1 uncultured Oscillospiraceae bacterium | reverse complement strand
CTTGGCAACATCGTTTCGCGCACGACCGCCATGGCCGACAAATACTTCGGCGGCGTGCTGCCCTGCGAGCAGGAGGCGGATGACGCGCTGGACGCCGAGCTGATCGCCATGGCCTCCGCCCTGCGCGACAAGGTGGGCGAGCAGATGGACAAATTCGCCCCGCAGAACGCGCTGGCCGAGATCTTCAAGGTCCTTTCGCGCGCGAACAAATATGTGGACGAAAACGCCCCCTGGGTCCTGGCCAAGGACGAGGCGAAAAAGCCGCGTCTGGCCCGCGTTTTGTATAACCTGCTGGAAACCGTGCGCATCTGCGCGGGTCTGCTCACGCCCTTCATGCCCAATAGCTGCGCGGAGATCCTGCGCCGTGTGGGTGCGGGCGAACCCAACTGGGAAAACTTCGGCCGCTTCGGCGTTTTGCCGCAGGATGTCCACAGCATCACCGGCCCGGCGCTGTTCCCGCGCATCGATCTGGAAAAGGAGCTGGCCGAGCTTGAGGCCATGCACGCCGAGGCGGAGAAAGCCGCGCTGCCGGCCGTGGAGCTGGAGCCCTATGAGAGCGAATTTGTGGACTTTGACACCTTCTGCAAGTCCGATTTCCGCGCCGTGAAGATCAAAAACTGCGAGACCGTGAAGAAAAGCGATAAGCTCCTGCGCTTCACGCTCGACGACGGCACCGGCACCGACCGCACCATTTTGTCCGGCATCCGGATGTACTACAAGCCGGAAGACCTCATCGGCAAAACGGCCATCGCCATTTTGAATCTGCCGCCGCGCAAGATGATGGGCATCGAAAGCTGCGGTATGCTCATCTCCGCCGTGCACAAGGAGCACGGCGAGGAAAAGCTGCATCTGCTGCTCGTGGACGACGCCATCCCCGCCGGCGCAAAGCTTTGCTAAGCGTCGGAAAGCGTCGGAACAAGCTGCGCTCAACCGTTTCCGCGTATACGCGAAAACTTTATCGCTCCGCTGTTCCTCCTTTTCATCGCCGATCCGCTTCGCTGGGTTCGGCGATGAGGGGGACGCGGCGCCGTATCGTGCAGAATTCTCCGCGCCTTAGCCTGCGCGCATAACATCTCCCTCCCGCTCATAGATTTCTATGGGATGGGAGGGATTTTTTGTGCCTTATGAAAATCAAACGCCGGCGCCGCCGCATTCACTCACGCTCACAGAACGCGCAAGCATGAGCGTGACGGGCGTGGAGGAGATCGTCCGCTTTGACGAGGATCTGGTCGTCATGCGCACCGTTCGGGGCGAGCTGTCCGTCCATGGCCGCGGTTTGAAGGTCGATATGCTGGACAAAAGCGGCGGGGCGCTGCGCCTTTCGGGAAGCGTAGACGAGCTGGTGTACAGCAAAGCGCGCGAGGACAAGGGCGGCTTCTGGTCACGGCTTTGGAGCTGATGGGCATCGGTCTGGCCACACAGCTGCGGCAGTTTCTGCTCTTCGCCGGGGTGGGCGCGGCGCTCGGGCTGTGGTACGAGCTGCTGCGTCCCCTGCGGCGGGGCCGGGTTTGGACCGCCGGGGCCGATCTGCTGTTTGCACTGGGCGTGCTGCTGACCCTGTTCGGCGTGGGACAGCGCGCCGCGGAGGGCGCTTTTTATCTATACATGGCGGCGACCGCCGCGCTGGGGTTTGCGCTTTGGCTGCGCTTTGCCGCGCCGCCCGTCCGGCGGCGGCTTCGGGCTCTGGGCGCGCGTCTGGCCGCGCTTTATGCCGCCTCGGGACTGGAAAAAATGCGGCGGCAGGCCAAAAACCGTGCCGCTTCCCTCTTTTCAAGCGCGGCAAAATGGGTTACAATCGTTTGGGAGAGAACGAAACAGGCCCATCGCGCCCGCGGAAGGAGGCAAACGGCATATGAAACTGCGCAAGGCAAACGCACTGACACTGCTCGTCATCGCAGCGCTGCTCGTTTACGCCGGCGTACGCATCGTGCAGATGCAGACAAAACTGGCCGACGCCGCAAAAACGCAGAGCGAGCTGAACGCGCAGGTGGAGGAGCTTGAAAAAAGCAACGCCGCACTGGAATATGCCGTGGAAAACGCGGACGACCCGGAGATCATCGAGGGCGTGGCGCGCGAAAAGCTCGATCTGGTGATGCCGGACGATCGTCTGTTTATCGATCCCGCCGGCGAACAAACCCCATAACATCCCATACGACCCCAAAAAAGTGCTCATTCGGCCGGCGTGTAAAAACGCCGGCCGATATTTTGTATACTTTTTAACAATTTTTCGAGCAAAGATGGTTGACTTTGCCGTGACAGGTCGTTATACTGTAATTAGCCGGCTAAATATGGCCCGGTTAATATCCCCGACAGGAGAATCGACGTGGACGATAAGGAGCTTCTGAACCTGTTTACCGATATGGTTCGGGCACACACCGCATACATGGACAGGCAGCTGGCCTCCCTCAAGCTCTCCAATGGGCAGGGCGGCGTGATTTCCGTCCTGGGGCGCAACGGCCCGCTTACCCAAAACGAACTGGCCCGCTTCCGCCAGGTGACCCCCGCCACCATCAGCATCATGCTCGACCGCATGGAGCGCGACGGCCTCGTGATCCGGGGCAGCGTTTCCGGCGGCGGCCGCGCCAATCTTGTTCAGCTCACGGAGGAGGGACAGCGTATGTACCACCTGCTCGATGAGTTCATGGAGGGCGAACCCCGCGTGGTATTCGCCGGTCTCAACCCCGCCGAAAAAAGCGAGGCGGCCGATCTTTTCCGCAAACTCACGGACAACGTTACCACCATAGCGGTGTCCGCGCGTTGATACATCAATCCAAACAATAAAAATTAATTTTAGGAGGAAAAAACATGGGAAAACCTATGGCTGATTACGCCAAGCTGCCTGAACTCGAGGAATATTCTCAGTGGTTCAAGGACTTTGCCGACCTGTATCGTGAGGACGGCATCCTGCAGGTGACCTGGAAGACGCTCGATATGCCCATGCACCACAGCGGCATGAGCCACCGTGCCATCGGCCAGCTCGCCCGCGTCATCGGCTCCGACTGGAAAAACGAGATCATCATCTTCACCCACCTGGGCGACAACTGGATGATCGAGTCCGACCCCAACGGCTGGGAAACCTATTCCGAGCTGCCCACCCAGCGCTTTGAGCATCAGTACTTCGACGACACCAACCTGTTCAAGAACATGGTGTTCGATATCGACGTTCCCACCATCGGCGCCATCCCCGGCTCCGGCTTCCACTGGGACAGCGCTCTTCTGGCCGATGTGACCATCTGCACGGAAGACACCAAGATGGAAGTTCCCCACGGCCAGGGCGGCCTGGTTCCCGGCGACGGCATGGGCATGCTCTGCCAGTTCTACATGGGCCCCAAGCGCGGCAACTACTACCTGTCCACCACCCGTCAGTTCAACGCCCAGGAAATGCTCGACTCCGGCTTCGTGTCCGAGGTCGTGCCCAAGGGCAAGGCTGTTGAGCGTGCGTGGGAGATCGCCCGCATGTGGAAGAAGATGGCCTACGAGAACCGCTGCATCATGGCCAACCTCATGAAGCGTCCTCTGCGCTGCTACATGATGGATCACTTCAAGCTGCACACCGTTTCCGAGCAGTACGGCTCCCTGCTGCGCATCGCGGCCGGCACTCTGGGCGACGAGCACTCCGAGCAGCAGGACGAGAAGTACATCTCCCGCGTCAACGACTGGCGTTATGCCACCGCCGACATGGAGAACCCCCAGGACTTCGACTCCTGGAGCCAGATGCCTCACAAGGCCGCTGAGTGGTTCAAGAAGGTCGAGGCCGGCGAAGTGGAGAACCCGTTCAAGTACAACGACACTCCGGGCCACTTCAAGCCCTATCGTCCCGAGCCCCAGAAATAATTAACCCCCGTATAGCTCCCGAAGCAGGCTCCGGCCTGCTTCGGAAACCATAAAACAAAATTTAAAAGGAGATAATAACTATGCCCAAGGTATACAATGGTGATCTCACCAAAATGTTTGATATCAGTGGCAAGAAGGCCATGATCTTCGGCGGCGCCGGCGGCTTCGGCAAGGCGATCGCGGAAGGCTATGCGGCCAATGGCTGCTCTGTCTGCATCTCCTCCCGCAGCGAGGCCAAGCTTCAGGCCGCCGTTGCGGACATCGAAAAGGTTGCCGCTCCTGGCGTGAAGGTCATGTACCTCGCCGGCGACGCCGGTGACGAAGAATTCGTCAAGGGCGCTGTGGACGTCGTTACCGGTCCTGAGGGCCTCGGCGGCTGCGACATCCTTGTCAACGCGCAGGGCATCAACAAGAAGATGTTCTCCCACGACATCGACACCGACTTCTTCGAGAAGATGCTGCACACCAACATCACCTCCCTCATGCTCACCTGCAAGTACTTCGGCGGTTGGATGAAGAACAACAACCTCGAAGGCCAGGAAGCGGTCGAGGTCGTCTCCGGCCAGCCCAACCTGAACAAGGGCTACGGCAAGATCATCAACTTCGGTTCCGTCCGTGGTATCCGCGCGGTCGCCAACGGCGGCGGCGGCAACGTGCCCTACAACACCACCAAGGGTGCTGTTGAGATGCTCACCAAGGCTTACGCCGCTGACCTGCGCCCCAACGTTCAGGTCAACGCCATCGGCCCCACCATCACCTACACCCCGATGATGGTCGGCATCCTGCCCCCCGACGAAAACGTCCGCAACGGCATTGCCAACGCTCTGCCCGCGCAGCGTATCGGCTATGAGATCGACGTTGTCGGCCCGGCCATCTTCCTTGGCTCCGCGGCTTCCGACATGGTCACCGCCACCACCATCTATCCCGACGGCGGCCTCGTTGCCACCAGCTGATTCAGCTTTCCTTGCTACTGTGGCTCCGGAGCTCGTCTCCGGAGCCATCCTGCGATATTTGTGAAAGGAATTGTATCATGAAGATCGAAGACATCAAAACGATTGCTATGTACGGCGCGGGCACCATCGGCGGCGGCTTCGCGGCGTATTTTGCACTCAAGGGCCTGGACGTGAACGTTTATGTTCGCTCCGAAGGCTCCATCGAGCGCGCCAAGCCCAAGATCCAGATGGCCATCGACACCTACGTCAAGTACGGCCTGGTCGACTCCGCCGACACCATCTGGAACCGCATCCACTTCACCACCGATCCCGCCGAGGCCTTCACAGGCGTTTACTTCGTGCAGGAAAACGGCGCGGAGAACGTGGAGCAGAAGCATGAGATGGTCGCCACCATGGAGAAGTACCTCCCCACGGACGCCATCATCGCTTCCTCTTCCTCCGGCACCCCCTGCACCCTCATCGCCGAGGGCGCGCAGCATCCCGAGCGCATCATCGTCGCTCACCCGTTCAACCCGGCCTATCTGCTGCCCCTGATCGAGATCTGCGGCGGCGACAAGACCAGCCAGGAGACCATCGATCTGGCCCGTGCGTTCTACAAGAAGTACGACAAGGCCCCGGTCGTCCTCAACAAGGAAAAGAACGGCTTCATCGCCAACCGTCTCATGCACGCCCTGTGGCGTGAGGAGATCGCGCTGGTCACCGAGGGCGTTTGCTCCATGGCCGACTGCGACGACGCCTGGACCTTCGGCCCCGGCATCCGTCTGGCCGCCTTTGGTCCGTCCCTGCACTATGAGCTGGGCGGCGGCGACCTTGGTCTGAAGGGCTGCGCCATCAAGTTCGGCGCCATGACCGACGCCGTGTTTGCGGACATCTCCGACATGAAGAAGGTCCCCGCCACCTGGGCGGACCAGTCCGGCGACGAGATCGGCCCCCTGATGGAGAACCTGCCCGACGTGATCGGCCACACCAAGCCCGAGATCGCCGACTTCCGCGACAATGTCATCATTGACGTGCTGAAAATGCACCACAGAATGTGATAAGGAGACAACACACAAATGGCTAAAAGAATCATTACCGCCGCTATGACCGGCGCTGTTACCCCCCGCGGCTTCGACATCCCCGAAAAGCCCGAAGATATCGCCGCTCAGGTTTATGAGTGCTGGAAGCTCGGCGCTTCCGTCGCCCACCTGCACATGCGTGACGACGAGGGCATGGGCGTCATGGACCCCGTGAAGTTCTACCAGACCATCAAGGCCATCCGCTCCTACAAGGACTGCGACATCATCGTCAACTGCACCTCCTCCGGCGACAACCGCGTCTCCGACGACTCCCCCTACGGCAACGCCATGCGTATGCTGCACCACAAGATGGTTCCCGGCATCGAGATGGGCACCTTCGACGCCTCCTCCTTCAACTGGGGCGTGCCCGGCGGCGTGTTCCACAACAGCCCCTCCATGCTGATGCAGCTTGGTACTCTGTACCAGGAAAAGGGCATCAAGCCCGAGTTCGAGGTCTTTGACTTCGGCGCTCTGCGTGCCATCGGCGCTTACTGGAAGCAGGGCTATGTGAAGGCTCCTCTGCACTTCCAGTACTGCATGGGCGTTATGGGCGGCATGGACGCCACCTGCAACGATCTGCAGATCCTCATCCAGGAGACCAAGAACCTGCAGGCCGCCGGCAAGCTGCCTCAGGAGATCACCTGGTCCGCTTTCGGCATCGGCAAGGGCCACCTGCCCGTCATGTTCTCCGCGCTGGCCAACGGCGGCGGCGTTCGCGTGGGCATGGAGGACAACGTTGTCTTCGGTGTCGATAAGGACGGCAACAAGATCAAGGCCACCAACATGATGCTCGTGGAGCGCGCGGCCAATGCCGTTCGCGCCATCGGCGATGAGCCCGCCACCGGCGCCGAGGCCCGCGAGATGCTGGGTCTGCCCGCGCTGGACATCGAGGCCGTCAACGCCGCTCTGGACGCCGTGAAGATCGAAGATCTCGAGGCTGCCAAGCAGGCCGTCAAGGACGAGTTCGGCGGACCGTACTTCGCCGCGAAGGGCATGGGCGGCAAATAACGTCGGCGCAAGCTTCGTTATGACTCGCCTCCGCGTATACGCGAAGGCTCGCCCACTCCACTGCGCCTCCTCTTTCAACCGCAAACCACTTCGTTGGGTTTGCGGTTGATTTTTTCTCAACCGCGCCTCGCCTTGAAGGAATCATCTGCGGCTTAGCGTCGATTTGAGCCGGTGCTGTAGCTCGCCCGCTCCGCAGTTCTTCCTCTCCGCTCCAAAAGACTTCGTTGGTTTCGTCGCGGTTTTGGGGGGTTGGACGCACCCAAAAGGCTCCCTTGTGTAAAGGGAGCTGTCCGCGAAGCGGACTGAGGGATTGACCAAATCTCTGCACAGCCAACAGGCGGTACGCAATGCGTGCCGCCTGTTTTTTGATACCATTACAACATAAAGACAACAAAAATTACAATTTGGAAACAGATTTCTCTTGCATTCGAGAATATTTTGTGTTATCATATAGCGCGTAGCACAAAATGTTGTTTTAGCCGTGGCGGACGTTGTTAGAAATACAGCCCAGAGCGCTGGCGCATTCCATGCGGTACCGCTCCTGCCGGGCGATGTCGCCCAGCGACAGCATCCCGACCACCTTTCCCCCGCGCATCACGGGCAGCCGCCGCAGCTGCCGCTCCGCCATGACGGACGCCGCGCTTTTCAGCTCGTCCTCTGCCGCGCACCAGGCCACGCCCCGGCTCATGATCTCCCGCACGGGCGTTTCCGCCGCATCCATATCCGCCGCCACACAGCGCGTTGTGATATCGCGGTCGGTCAGCATCCCGCGCAGACGGCCCGCATCGTCGCATACCGGCAGCGCGCCGAGATCATACCGCTGCATCAGCCGCGCCGCGGACGCCACCGATTCCATCGGCCCCACGCTCACAAGGCTTCGGCTCATCAGCTCCCCCGCCTTCATGCGCCCGCCTCCGCCATGGCGGCCAGCACCGGCCCCACCGCCTCGGCAAAGCACTCCACGGCGGCCACCGCCTCGGCCAGTGTGTTGCCGCAGGTACCGGCCTCCAGAATGAGCGACCCGGTCGTCAGCTGCTGGTTATACCGGCACGAGGACAGATCGATCGGCCGCATCAGCGTGGGACAGCGCTCCAGCGCCGCGCGCTGCAAAGTGAGCGCCAGCTTCAGATTCTCCTGCCAGTGCGGATGCGTCAGATTCTGATCCGATCCCACCACGAACATCAGCTGCGCCATCGGCTCCGGCGTGTCCGTGACCGTTTTATAGATCCGCTCGTCATCCCCGATCGCATCGCGGTGCAGATCAATAACCATGGCGAGCTCAGGATACTCCGCCAGATACGCCTCGATGGTTTCGGCACTGTTGACATACGCGCCGTTGTAGCTCGGCCAGTCGTGCAGCTGCGTGTCATGCAGCACCCGCAGGCCATAGCGCTCCAGCGCCGATTTCAGAGCCTCGCCCACGGCGGCCACATTCTGCTCCTCATCCAGCGTGCGCCAGTCGCCCGCGCTTTCGTATTCCGCGCCCGGTTCCGGCGTGTACGCCTCGCAGGTATGCGTATGGACGATCAGGATCTGCGGCCCCTGCGCCGGCAGTGTGAGCGCACAGCCCTCGGCAAGCAAAGCCTCGGTATCCACCGCGTGCGTGGTGTAATTTTTCATCCCGTCCGCCGCGATCGTGGTCGTGCGTATCTCCGGCTCCGGTGTTGCTTCGGGTGTCGGCTCGGGTGACGGTTCCGGCGACGGTTCGGGTGTTGGTTCCGGTGTCGGCTCGGGTGTCGGCTCGGCAGATACCTCCGCCATCGCTTCTCCGGACGCCTCCCACCGCAGAGACCGCTCGTCCGCTCCATTCTCCGGCTTTTGCTCCTGCACGGCGCACGGCACCTCGCCCGCCGCCTTTTCCACTGTGACATCCGCGGCCGGGCCCAGCCAGCCCAGCGCCGCCGTCATCAGGGCGATCAGCCCCACATTTGCTTTCACAGGGATCCTCCCCCTTTCTCAGGTACGATTTGAGCGTATGCGCTCCCGGAGAGGATCATGCCCATAATTTACCGCATCTTAAACACAAGGAGATAGAAAAAATGACGATCCACTACACCCCCAAAGGCGTTTGCTCGCGCCAGATGAACATCGACGTGGAAGACGGCGTGATCACACGCGTTGAAGTGATCGGCGGCTGCAACGGCAACCTTCAGGGCATCGCCCGTCTGCTGCAGGGCATGACAGCGGCCGAGGCCATCCGCCGGCTGGACGGGATCCGCTGCGGATCGAAGGATACTTCCTGCCCCGATCAGCTCGCACAGGCGCTGAAATCGTTGACATAATTGACGGCGAATTTAAAAAATCGATAGACATAATCCTGTTACCGTAAAGATTTATTTTTGTACATAATGTAAAATCCTGTCGTGAAACAGAAAATTTATAAGTTTTTTTCCACAATATTATGTGTTGAAAACTTTTCTGGAAACCATTTCAAACACAATATGTTGGGAATTAACAAAATGCACAAAAAGATTTTTGTGCATTTATTCAGTCTGCCGATTGTCTTGATGCTTTTCACTCCGTTATAATAATGGTACCGCAGATTCATCTGCATCATTTCCATCACTTATGTTCCCCATCATCGCCGAAAGGAGGCAGAACACAAATGAAAAAACAACTTTTTCAGCGTCTGGTCCTGATGCTCGTGCTGCTCTGCCTGGCTTTCAGCCTTCTGGGTGGTACCATGCGCGGACAGGGCATCTCCCCCGAGGTGAATGCGCTTCTTTCCGCCAGCTTCGACGAGCAGCTCGCCGAAAGCGAGACCGAGTCCACAGAGGAATCGGAACCCGCGGAACCGAAGGTCGCGCAGGTCACGACCGTTGAGGAAACGCAGGAGATCTTTGAGGCCCCCGCCATGAGCAGCTACTGCAACCGGCAGTACGCCGGCGCCTACAAGGTCTATGGCGGCCACGCCTATGTTTGCGCGCAGGGCATCTTCTCCGCGCTTTACCCCAACGCCTGCTTCACCCAGACCAATGACAGCCTTTTGATCGAGGCCGACGGCATCACGGTAGCGGCATCCTTTGGAGACGACTTCTTCACCTGCAACGACCGCTACATCTACGCGCCGTCCGGCGTGATATGCGAGGACGAGGGCGTTTACCTTCCCGCGGACGGCGTGGCCAAATGCTTCGGCGGCACCGTCAGCCTGGACGAGGACGCCAAGCGTCTGGACATTTTCGCCACGGAGATCACCCCGCTCGCCTCCGGCGCCTCCTTCTACAACGAGGACGACGTGTACTGGCTCAGCCACATCGTCTACTCCGAGGCCGGCATTGAATCGCTGGAAGGCCAGATCGCCGTAGGCAACGTGGTGCTCAACCGCGTGGCCAGCAGCGTCTTTTCCCAGACCACCATCAAAGATGTCATCTACGCCAAGGGCCAGTTTGACCCCGTAGCCAACGGCACCATCAACCTCACTCCCTCGGACGAGGCCATCGTGGCCGCCAAGCTTGCGCTGGAGGGCTATGAGATCGTGCCGGACTACACGCTGTTTTTCGCCACGTTCCATCTCGGCGCGGGCTACGGCACCGTTACCTGGATCGGCAATCACTGCTTTATGACGCTTGCCTAATCCGGTATGGATATGATATGATACAGGGTATGCTCAGTGCATACCCTGTTTTCACTTTTTGTATTTCACCGCGGAGGAGATTATGGAAGAGATACTGCGCGCGCATATGAACGCCCCGGAGGAGGTCCTTCAGCGCTTTCTGCGCTATGGCGAGCTTTTAAAGCAGACCAACGCCGTGACCAACCTGACCGCCATCCGCGACGACGCGGGCATCGCGCGCCTGCACTTTCTCGACAGCATCGAGCTGCGCCGTTACGCCGATTTTGCCGGAAAGGATGTCATCGACGTGGGCACCGGCGCGGGCTTTCCGGGACTGCCGCTGCGGCTGACACAGCCGGATATGCATCTGACCCTGCTTGACTCCAACAACAAAAAGGTGGATTTTCTCAAAACCGTGTGCGCCGAGCTTGCGCCGGATGCGGTCTGCCTGTGGGGCCGGGCCGAGGAGCTGCCGCAGCTGCGCGAGCGCTTTGACATCGCCGTGAGCCGCGCCGTGGCGGAGCTTGAGCTGCTGGCCGAGCTGTGTTTGCCCATGGTAAAGGTCGGCGGGCAGTTTCTCGCCATGAAAAAACCCGACTGCGACGACGAGGTCCACCGCGCGGAATTTGCCATAAAAGCGCTCGGCGGGCGTCTGCGCTCCATTGAGCGCTACACCGTGCCGGGCACGGATGTGGAGCACGCCGTTGTGATCATAGACAAAACAAAACCGACCCCGCCGCAATATCCGCGGCGCTGGGCCCAAATCAAGAAAAAGCCCTTAAAGGGGGAGCGAACATGAAACTGACTTCCGAAAGCTACGGCGTCAACTGCTTTGACGAACGGGAAATGGACAAGCGGCTGGACGCCAGAGTTCGCGGCGCGCTCAAGCGCACCATCGAGCAGGGCGAGCCGCTGTGGGCCTGGGTGGCCGACGCGGTGGCCGCCGCCATGCGTGACTGGGCCATTGAGCACGGCGCCACACACTACACCCACTGGTTCCAGCCCATGACCGGCGTGACCGCCGAGAAGCACGAGAGCTTCCTCATGCCCGTCGGCAACGGCGACGCCATCGTGGACTTCTCCGGCAAGGAGCTCATCCGCGGCGAGCCGGACGCCTCGTCGTTCCCCTCGGGCGGTCTGCGCGCCACCTTTGAGGCCCGCGGCTACACGGCCTGGGACCCCACCAGCTACGCCTTCATCAAGGAAAACACGCTGTGCATCCCCACCGCCTTCTGCTCCTACAGCGGCGAGGCGCTGGATAAGAAAACGCCGCTGCTGCGTTCGATGGATGCGCTCAACGCCGCCTGCCTGCGGCTGCTGCGCCTGTTCGGCGACAACTGCGCCCATGTGTGGCCCGCCGTTGGCACGGAGCAGGAATATTTCCTCGTCGACCGCGAGGTATACTCGCAGCGCAAGGACCTCATCTACACCGGCCGCACCCTGTTCGGTGCCAAGCCCCCCAAGGGCCAGGAGCTCAGCGACCATTATTTCGGCACCATCCCCAGCCGCGTGGCGGACTTCATGGCGGAGCTGGACGAGGAGCTGTGGCAGCTTGGCGTGCCGGCCCACACGGAGCACAACGAGGGTGCGCCCGCCCAGCACGAGCTGGCCCCCGTGTATGAAAAATGCTCGCCCGCCGTGGACCACAACCAGCTCACGATGGACCGTATGCGCATCATCGCCGAGCGGCATGGTCTGGCCTGCCTGCTGCACGAAAAACCCTTCGCGGGCGTGGCGGGCTCCGGCAAGCACAACAACTACTCCCTGCTGACCGACACGGGCGAAAATCTTTTCTCCCCCGGCGATGGCCCTGAGCGCCGCAGCCGTTTTCTGGCCTTTTTCGTGGCCTTCATCGCCGCCGTGGACACCCATCAGGACCTGCTGCGCATCAGCGTGGCCGGCGCCGGCAACGACCACCGTCTCGGCGCAAGCGAGGCCCCTCCGGCCATCGTTTCGCTGTATGTGGGCGAGGAGCTGGAAAGCATTCTGGACGCCGTGGAGCGCGGCGAGGAGGCCGTGCTGCGCGAATCGGAATCGCTGCAAACCGGCGTGATGGCGCTGCCCGCCATTCCGCGCGACACCAGCGACCGCAACCGCACCGCCCCCATCGCCTTCACCGGCAACAAATTCGAATTCCGTATGCTCGGCTCCAGCCAGTCCGCCGCCGACTGCAACACCATTTTGAACACGGCCATGGCCGACACGCTCGAAGCCATGGCGGACGAGCTGTCCGGCGCGCCGGACTTTGACGAGGCGCTGCGCACGCTGCTTTCGCGCATGGTCACAAAGCACCGCCGCATCATCTTCTCCGGCAACTGCTACGACGACGCCTGGGTCGAGGAGGCCGAAAAGCGCGGTCTTCTGAATCTGCGCAGCACGGCTGAGGCCCTGCCGCTGATGACCAGCGAGAAGAATGTGGCTCTGTTTTCCCGCCGCGGCGTGATGAGCCCCGGCGAGCTGCGCGCCTGCCGCGACATTCAGCTGGACACCTACTGCAAGCGCCTGCACATCGAGGCGCAGGTGATGACCGAAATGGTGCGAACGGACATCTTCCCCGCCGTGATGAGCTTTGAGCAGCTCATCGCCCACACCATCAGCGCCAAGGAGGCCATCGATCTGGAATCGCCGGCGGAAGAAAAGCTGGTCAAGCGCGTGGCCAAGCTGGCCAAGGAGCTGTACGAGCGCTGCGAAAAGCTGGAGCAGTCCGTGGCCGCCGAAATGCCGGGCGACGCCGCCGTTCGCGCGGGCTATTACCACGACGTGGTGCTGCAGGATATGCAGTCGCTGCGCGCCGTGGCGGACGAGCTGGAAACGCTGGTGGGCAAAAAGCACTGGCCCTTCCCCAGCTATGGACGGCTTTTGTACCGCCTGTAACCCCCCTCAAAACAAACGAAAGGCAGCCCGTTCGCGGGCTGCCTTTGCTTTATCCAGTTTCTCAGTTTCTGTCGCCAAAGCACTCGTCATAGTGCGCCAGCGCGGCCTTGATGACCTCCACGGCGGCCTCATGGCCGTTCACATCGCCAGCCACCGCCTCCTTGCCCTCGAGGGCCTTGTAAACGGAGAAGAAGTGGGCCATCTCGTCAAAGATATGCGCAGGCAGATCCATGATGTCGCGGCAGTTGTTGTAGCCGGGATCGGAAAACGGGATGGCGATGATCTTTTCGTCGTTTTTCCCGCAGTCGGTCATGGAGATGTAGCCGATGGGATAGCAGCGCACCAGCGTGAGCGGATCGAGCTCCTCCGAGCACAGCACCAGCACGTCCAGCGGGTCGCCGTCGTCGCCATAACTGCGGGGGATGAAGCCGTAGTTGGCGGGATAGTGGGTGGAGGTATAAAGAATGCGGTCGAGGATGATGAGACCCGTTTGCTTGTCCAGCTCGTATTTCTTTTTGCTGCCCTTGGGGATCTCGATCACGGCCAGAAAATCCTCCGGTGTGATGCGCGCGGGGTCGATATCGTGCCAGATGTTCATAACGGTCCCTTCCTTGTATGTATTCGTTTCAGGAAGGCAAGTATACCACAGCCGCCCCCGCCATTGCAACGGCCTATCCTGTTTGTTTTCTGACAGGACAAAGAAAGAGAGGGGAGCGCGGCGGCTCCCCCCTCAAATCCTGTTATTTTTCTCAGCCGAAGTATCTGTCCAGCAGACCCTTGAGTGCGCGGCCGTGGCGGGCCTCGTCGCGGGCCATCTCATGCACGGTGTCGTGGATGGCATCGAGATTGAGGGCCT
>CAYROZ010000040.1:0-14194 GCA_964426125.1 uncultured Oscillospiraceae bacterium | reverse complement strand
GGCCGCATCCGGCGGCACGCCCAGCTCGCCCAGCAGCCGATACACGATCTCACCGCAGGAGGCGGAGTCTGGCTCGATGTAGCTGTGGCGCGCGTAGCGCGAATTGCTGCCGTGGTGGTCAAGCGCAAGCGCGGTGCGCTCCGCCAGCGCCCGCATTCCCGCGGGATACTGGCCCGGCCCCGGCGTGTCCACGGACACGATGAACCCCGGCGCAAAGCCCTCCGGTGCAAAATAGGGCCGGATGTATGTTTCGAACCGCTCCATCACTCGCTCGTGCGGCGCAACGAACGCCGTCTTTCCCATCGACCGCAGCGCCATGCACAGTGCGCCCGCACTGCCCGCCGCGTCCCCATCGGGGCGAATGTGGCAGACAATGAGTATATCGTCCGCCTCCCGCAGCAGGGCGGCGGCATCGTTTAAGGAAAACATGGGATTCCCTCCATTTGAAAAAAGCCCGCCGGACACTTGTTCCGGCGGGACCGTGGATTTAAAAGATCACCGCGTGAACGGCAAAGGCGGCCGCCACACCAGCCAGCACACTGATCACCGCCGTCAGGGCGGCTCTCCTGCGTCTTTTGCGGCGTTCCTGCTCCCGCTGGGCCCGACGGCGCTCATATTCGCGCCGGGCGTCCGGGTCGGACATGATCTGCTCCATCCGGCGGCGGCGATGCTCCTCATAGGCGCGGTGGATCTCCGGGTCGGACTCGACCCGATGCATACGCGCGCTCCTGCGCTGATCGTATTCCCGCTTTGAAACCGCGCCGCTGCGCTCACGGCTGCGCGCGGTGGTGTTGTGCTGATATGCCATGTCCATGCCTCCGACGTGCTGATAACGTACAACATTATATAATACCCCCCTTGAAAAGAAAAGGGCAAAAAGACCCAAAGCGCAAGAAAAGTTTTGCCTATTGCGCCCAGCCGTGGTATGCTTGCAGAAAACGGAAGGGAGGCGCGGGCTATGAAACGCATGGCGGCGCTTTTGCTGGCCGGTTTGCTGCTGGTCTCCGGCGCACTGGCCGCGGACGACGATGCCATCGGCCTGTATACCCCGCTGGACGAGGCGCAGGAGACCGAACTGGCCGAAGCGGCGGAGCGGATACTCGATGAGATCTTGCTGGACGACATGACCGACGGCGAAAAGGCGCTTGCTTTGCACGACTGGCTTGTGACCCATTGCGGCTACAGCGTGACGCTTTACCGCGACATGGCCTACGGCGCACTGGTGCAGGGGGCGGCCATCTGCCGCGGCTATGCGCATGGCTACGAATATCTGGCGCAGGCGGCGGGACTCGACAGCATTTACACCTTTTCCGTGCCGCTGCTGCACGCCTGGACGCTCACGGAGCTCGACGGCAGCTACTACTGCATCGACCCCACCTGGGACGACAACCACTACGAGCGCATCGGCTTTGTAAGCCACCGCCACTGTATGTTCTCCACAGCGAACGAACAGGCCACCAGCCACTATGGCGAGGACACCGCGCTCATCGCCGGGGGCGGGATATACGAAACCGCGCCGTGGCGCGACGCCGTGACACAGGTGATCTTCGACGACGATTATATGTACTTCATCACGCGCGCTCTTGACCTTGTCCGCTGCGGCCGCGAAAGCTGGGAATGCGAAACGCTCTACACCATTGCCGATTCCTGGCCCGGCTTTTACGAGGACTATGACACCACCCTGCCCGCGCCCGCCACGGGGCTTGAAAAAATCGGCGGACGGCTGTGGTTCAACACGCCCTACGCGATCCTTTCCATCCGCCCAAACGGCAAGGACGTGCGCACTGCGCTTGAAACCGACGGCGCGGAGGGCTTTATCTGCGGCATCGCCCAGCGGGACGGAAAGCTTGTCTGGTCGGTTTCCAAAACCGTGAAAACACTGCAATACGACCTGTGCGAGGGCACGGTTCGCGGCCGTCGGCTCACCGTAGACTGCGAATAATACAGCGCATAGAAAGAGGCAGACGCTCAAAATCCGAGCATCTGCCTCTTTTTCCGCCTTGGCGGCAAAGGGCTTATTTTTCCCCCTTCATCTGCTCATACAAAGCCGCGATCGATTCCAGCAGGCCCGCCTCCGGATCGATCGCCGCCGGTTTTGACTTCTGGCCCGATGTCGGCGCGGGGCCGCCATGCTCCTGCACCCGCTCGCGGGCCGCCGCCAGCCTGCCCAGCGTTTCGGCGGCCTCCGGATGGTCCTTCCCCAGTGTCCGGCACCGCAGGGAATAAAGCTTCTCCCAGGTCTCGAGCGCCTTTTCCCACTTTTCCTGTTTTCCATAGACCACCGCCAGATTGTTCAGAGCCACAAGCGTGTTCTCCGCCGCGGGACCCTGTACCTTGCTGCAAAGGGAATACATCCGCTCTCCATACGCCTCCGCCTTTTCAAGCTCCCCGGCATTTAAACACAAGACCGCCAGCTCGCCAAGAGCCGCCAGCGTTTCCGGATGCTCCTCTCCCTGCGTTCGGCAGAAAAGTTCATAGGCGCGCGCGCCCAGCTGCTCCGCCTTTTGATGCTCGCCCACTTTTCCATAGGCGACCGCCAGATTGTTCAGCGACACGATGGTATCGGGGTGCTCCTCGCCCATGGTCTCACAGCGCAAAGTGTACACCTTTTCATGCAGCTGCACTTCCTTCTGGCGGTCCCCCTGCTGGCCGTAAACCGACGCCAGATTGTTCAGCACCGCCAGCGTGTCGGGGTACGCCGCCCCCCACACTTTGCAGCCGATGGAATAAGCCCGCTCCAACAGCTCCGCCGTTTTCCGCCACTGTCCCGCCTGGGAGCAGGCGACCGCCAGATCGTTCAGCGACGCGAGCGTGTCCGGATGTTCTTCGCCAAGCAGCCTGCAGCGCAGCTGATACACTTTTTCGTTCCACTGCGCGCTTTGCTCATAGTCACCGGCTTTCTCATACACATCCGCCAGATTGTGCAGTGCCTGAAGCGTGGCCGGGTGCTCGCCGTAATGGGTCGCGCACCACTGCGCCATCCGCTTTGCCCACTTCACGGCTTCCCGGTAGTCGCGCTCGACGCCCACGGCATCGCGGTACATATTGTACAGCTTATCCATCGCCTCCGGAAGCTCTGCCTCCGCCGCCGCTGTAATAAGCTCCACTGCGCGGGCACGGTCAGCCTCCACATCGATGCCGTTTAAATACGCAAGCCCGATCAGGAAATTATGCGCCGGGTCGTGCACATCCTTGGAAAGACCAAGCCGCCGCACCGTTTCCAGCAGACGAGTTTGGAATTCCTCCTCCTGCCCGCCGTTCACACTCACCGGCACGTCCCCAAATGCTGCACGCAGCCGCCTGTCGCCGATCTGCTCCATGTCCACCGGCAATATCTCCTTGCCCGCGCGAAGCGCCTCCGGATACTCGATGCGCTGCACATAGTTGCCCGGCTCCAAAAGATTCTGCGTCACCAGCAGCGCGAAAAGCTCGCTTTTTTCCAGCGCCTGCTGTATGCCCTCCGTAAACTCGCGTCCGGGTGTCAGAAACTCGTCGTACCATATCGCAATGTCCCGGCACAGGGGATTGCGGTGGATCATGCGCATCAGCTCGTTGGCGTGCGTGCGATCTTTTTTCCGGTAGCTCAGGAAAATGTAAGCGTCAAATGCCGCGCGAATACGCTGCGCCGTCTCCTCATCCACCAGCACCGATTGCAGATACTTTTCCAGCTTCTCCTCGTAGCGTATCGCCGTGGCGTCGCGGGCGTAGGCATCCAGATATTGCAGCGCGCCGAACTTGTCCGGTTGGCTGTAAAACTCGTCCAGCCCCGGCTCCATCACGATGGGCAGCACCGGGATCTTCTTCTCCTGCGCCCAGGGAAAGTCCTCGTCCATCGCGCGGTTCGGCTCCCGCAAAAGCCGGAACGTGACCGGCATCACGAACAGGTTCATCCGCTCGAGCGTGGTCTGCCTGTCCTCCTCCGGGATGGCCGCCGTCATATCCGGCGTGTAGTAGATGATGCAGTCGTGCGTTTTGAGAATATCTTCGCTTATCTTCTCAAAGCTGCGGGCAAAGTCCGCCGGATGGCAGGTGAAATACACCCTCGGCTTGCTCTCCGGCTCCACGTTGTTTTTGACCTTGTATGCAAATTGCTCCATTCTCAGTCACCTCCCCAGCTTTTCATAGGCCTCGGCCAGCCGATTCCGATGTTTCCGGGCCTTCGGACTGTCCGCGCCCTCCAGGCGGCAGAAAACGGAATATAGTTCTTCCTCCAGCTCGGCAGCCTTTTCATAATCGCCCAACTTCGCCAGATCATATGCCAGATTATTCAGTGCAGAGAGCGTTTTTCCGGCCTCCGCTCCGAACAGCTTGCAGCGCAGCTCATACAAGCGCGTATTCAGCATAGCCGCTTTTTCATAATCACCCGTTTCCTCGCGCCCCCATGCCAAAGCACCGAGAGCCAAAATCGTATCTCGGTGTTCCTCGCCTAAATTTTTTCTGCGAATAGAATAGATTTTCTCCCTCAGCGCGATCGCCTTTTTCCATTCTCCCATATTTTCATATGTATACGCCAGCGCGATCATGGTCACAAGCGTATCCGGATGTTCCTCACCCAGCACCTTGCAGCACAGGACATAGGCTTTTTCCTCCAGTTCCAACTCCTTTTTGCTATCTCCGAGTTCTCCATACGTAACCGCCAGATTACTCAGCGACGTGATCGCAGCCGGATGTTCTTCCCCAAGCACCTTGCAGCTCAGGGCATATACTTTTTCTTCCAGCTCCAGCTCTTTTTTTCTATCTCCGAGCACTCCATATGGAACCGCCAGATTACTCAACGCCGTGATCGTATCCATATGTTCTTCCCCAAGCACCTTGCGGCTCAGGGCATATTCCTTTTCGTGCAGCTCCAACGCCTTCCGCCAGTCACCTGCTTTACCAAAGACATACGCCAGATTGTGCAACTCCGCAAGTGTTTTGGGGTGTTCCTCGCCATATTCCCTCACACAATAATCATAGTGGCAAGTTTTCCACTTCACGGCTTCCCGGTAGTCGCGCTCGACGCCCACGGCATCGCGGTACATATTGTACAGCTTATCCATCGCCTCCGGAAGCTCTGCCTCCGCCGCCGCTGTAATAAGCTCCACTGCGCGGGCACGGTCAGCCTCCACATCGATGCCGTTTAAATACGCAAGCCCGATCAGGAAATTATGCGCCGGGTCGTGCACATCCTTGGAAAGACCAAGCCGCCGCACCGTTTCCAGCAGACGAGTTTGGAATTCCTCCTCCTGCCCGCCGTTCACACTCACCGGCACGTCCCCAAATGCTGCACGCAGCCGCCTGTCGCCGATCTGCTCCATGTCCACCGGCAATATCTCCTTGCCCGCGCGAAGCGCCTCCGGATACTCGATGCGCTGCACATAGTTGCCCGGCTCCAAAAGATTCTGCGTCACCAGCAGCGCGAAAAGCTCGCTTTTTTCCAGCGCCTGCTGTATGCCCTCCGTAAACTCGCGTCCGGGTGTCAGAAACTCGTCGTACCATATCGCAATGTCCCGGCACAGGGGATTGCGGTGGATCATGCGCATCAGCTCGTTGGCGTGCGTGCGATCTTTTTTCCGGTAGCTCAGGAAAATGTAAGCGTCAAATGCCGCGCGAATACGCTGCGCCGTCTCCTCATCCACCAGCACCGATTGCAGATACTTTTCCAGCTTCTCCTCGTAGCGTATCGCCGTGGCGTCGCGGGCGTAGGCATCCAGATATTGCAGCGCGCCGAACTTGTCCGGTTGGCTGTAAAACTCGTCCAGCCCCGGCTCCATCACGATGGGCAGCACCGGGATCTTCTTCTCCTGCGCCCAGGGAAAGTCCTCGTCCATCGCGCGGTTCGGCTCCCGCAAAAGCCGGAACGTGACCGGCATCACGAACAGGTTCATCCGCTCGAGCGTGGTCTGCCTGTCCTCCTCCGGGATGGCCGCCGTCATATCCGGCGTGTAGTAGATGATGCAGTCGTGCGTTTTGAGAATATCTTCGCTGATCTTCTCAAAGCTGCGGGCAAAATCCGCCGGATGGCAGGTGAAATACACACGCGGCTTGTTTTCAAGCTCCACGTTGTTTTTGACCTTGTATGCAAATTGCTCCATGCCCGTGCTCCTTTTCAGTCGATCGCCATGAGAACGCGGATATTCTCGCGGTCCTTTTCCTTTTCCCCGTCCGTCAGCTCCGCGTACGCGACCAGATCGGCGTGGATGCGCTGCGCCGCGTCCTTGTTTTTCCCGTTTTCGGGAACGCCCCGGCGCCAGTTGTTCAGATAATGATAACGGCACCAGCGGATGTGCTCAAGCTCGGACAGGCGCTCGAGCAGCGCGGGATCCGCCGTCGCATCCGCCGCAGCCGCGCCCATCGACGCCAGCATGGCCAGACGCATCTCGTGATAGTCCGCGGCGCTGATATTGGAATAGCGCGTGAAGGAGTCGAGCTTTTCCCACTCGGCCTGCATATTCTCCTCGTTTTCCTCGGTGCCGCTGTAGATATGGGCGTAGCGCAGGTTGATGCGCTTGGCCCGGCGATAAAGGCTGTCGCTGAAAATATACTCCGGCGTCTGCGCCTGCTCCAGCCAGGGAATGACCGTCAGGCGCTTTTGCCCCTCCAGCAGGTCGAGCCCCGCGCTGTCCGCAGCGAACACATAAAACGAAGGCCGAATTGTGGCCAGCAGCAACCTTTGCAGCAGCGCCAGCGGGTCGTTCTGCTCCAAAACCAGAACCATATCGGCCTCTTCCAGCAGGGGAAGCTGCGTGTACCACGGCTCGCCGTAAAACACCACCGGGTCGCCGATCTCGCCAAGCTGGGGATGCGTGGCGGCAAAGCCCCCGTCCGCGCCAAAAATATGATAGGCGATGCGCTGCTCCGGCGCGAAGATGTTATCCAGCAGACCATAGGTCAGAAGATTCTCACCCAGACAGCCAAAGCCCAGAAACACGATGTTCAGCCGGTGAGACCGCGCGGCGGACCGCTCATACAGATTCTGCTCCTTCCAAAACAGGCGCGAGGCGATCTCCTCCGGGCAAAACAGCCGCAGCGAAGGCGACGATACCGCCTGCGCCGGCAGCGCGCTGTATTTCAAATAAACCGCTTTGTTTTCAAGCTTTCTCCGGTTTTGAAGATAGAAATCAAAGCTGTCGTCGCCCAGCAGGATATAGCGGTGCGCGCGCACGATGTGCTCCCCGCCGTCAAGCCCCCGGCGGCCAAGCTGCGCCAGCAGCGCCTCCTTTTCTCCCTCCGGCCCATAGACCGCCACGCTGTCGCCGCGCCAGTAGCGCCAGCAGGCACGCACGCGCTGGCGCAAAACCGTCACCGCCAGCAAAACCCCGCTGGCTGTGGCCAGCGGCGCGAGCCACCGCGCGGCCTCCACCAGAAGATTCGGCGGCACCTCCTGATAGTTCATCGCGTACATGCAAACGCCGTAAAACAGCGCATTGGGGAAGGTTTCGCCCGCCCCCATCAGCCCGCTCACGCCCAAAAGCAGCGGCACCGCCAGCAAAATCACCTTGGCAAAGGAAGATCGCTTCATCGTTTCAAACTCTCCTTGTTTCCGCATACTGTGCAGACCGGCTCGGCGCTGCGCTCCGGCCGTTTTGCGGTGGGTCGAGTATATCATATCCGCCCTGGCAAAACAACAAATTCCCAAAGCCCCTCCGGCCAGACAGACGAAAAGCCGTCCGGCTTTTTCCCATGCAAAAAGGCAGACGCTCCAAACCCGAGTGTCTGCCCTTTGTCGTGGGGGGATGGCCCCCTTTTATCCGTTTTGTTCCAGAATTTTTGCCTTGGCGGCGTTGCGCCGCACGCTTTCAATGCCCTGAATGCAAAGCTCCTTATCCTTCTGGCCGCCGCCCGAGGCAATGATCTTGCCGTTGCGCGCCCGCAGCCGATAGCGATACAGGCGCTTGCGGTCCTTGTAAAGCTCGTATTTGGGGTTTGGCAGCGTCTCATAGCCGCGCACGGTCTGGTCCTCCACCCTGGCCGAGGCATTGCGCCGCACGCTTTCGATGCCGCGCAGACAGGCGCTGCGCCCGGCATACACATCGCTTTGCGCCACGATCTCGCCATTTGCCGCCAGAAGGCTGAATGAACAGCCGTTTTCCTGTGTGTGGATGATGAATTTGCCCATGCGCCGTGCCCCCGTTTTCCCGTGCTTTCGCCAAAGCTCGCCCTGTAAAAATTTTATCATACCCCTCGTGTCCTTGACAAATACTTTTTGCCGTTTTGCCGGGAAAAATACCAACAAAAAAACGATGGAATTTTTTCCACTTCGTTTCTTTTCCGCCCGCCCTGCGCCAACTGCGGTCAAAAAACAAAGGGAATTGCCGTTTGCGTGTTTTCAAGCGGCGGAAGTTGTGTTATATTATTTGAGACCATTACACAGAAGGAAGGACACGCCATGCGTTTTTTACCGGAGCTGTATCTGGCCAAGTTTCTGGCCTTTGCGGCGGATAAGATCGACAAAAACCGCGGCACCAGCTTTGCCGGCCGCCACATTCTGAAGCTGGATAAGGACTTTGTTTCCAAATTCAAAAACATCAACGGCGACCGTGTCATCCTTGTCACGGGCACCAACGGAAAATCCAGCACCACCAACCTGCTGCACCACATCTTCACCGCCTGCGGCGAAAAGGTGATCTCCAATCTCGCCGGGGCCAATCTTGCCTCCGGCATCGCCACCTGCTTTGTGAAAAACAGCAACCTCAAAGGCGAGCTGAACGACGGCTATGTTATCCTTGAGGTGGACGAGCGCACGCTGAAATACGTGCTCAACTGGATCCCCGCCAAGCATCTGGTCGTGACCAACATCATGACCGACCAGGTCGGCCGCAACGGCTGCCCCGAGTTTATCTACAACATGCTCGCCGACCACATCCAGAACCGCGGCATGACGCTGTATCTCAACAACGACGAGCCGCGCAGCAAGGCCTTTGAGGATCTGGGCGCGCGCTGCGTGTACTATAGCTGCGAAAAAATGCAGACCGCCTTCCGCCGCGACGGCGCGATGGACATCTCCGTGCCCTGCCCGAAGTGCCATGCAAAGATCGCATTCGACTACAACAACGTGTGCAACATGGGCCCCTTCCGCTGCACGCGCTGCGGCCATTCGAGCGAGCCGCAGGCGGACTACACCGTCACAGACATCGACTTTGCAGACCGCTCCGCCTCCATTCTCGGCCGCCGCTTCACGCTGCCGTACGACACGCCGTTTATGATGTACAACTACGCCGCGGCCGTGGCCGTGGCCCGGGAGCTGGGGCTGGACGAGGACAAGATCATCGCCTCGTTCGACCGCTTTAAAAACATCGAAGGCCGCATCGAGGCCATCCGCTGGAAGGACAAGACCATCCGCTATATGCGCACCAAGCAGGAAAACCCCGAAACCTGCCAGTCCGCGCTGGACGCCATCGCCCGCGACGAGGGCAAGAAGGTCGTGGCCATCGGTCTTTGCACGGTGGACGACTGGATCCCCTATTACTCCAACACCTTCTACAGCTTCGACTGCGACTTCAAGCCCCTCATGACGGACGATGTGGAAAAATTCATCGTGTTCGACAAAACCGTCTGCTACGACGTGGCCAACCGCCTGATCTACGACGGCTGCCCCGAGGACAAGATCACCATCGTCCCGAACAGCGACCCGAAGGCCATTCTGGCCGCCATCGGCGCGTGCGAAAGCCACAGCGTGTATCTCATCACGCTGCTGAAGGTGTTCCACGACATTCAGGACGAAGTGGGCCGCAAGGAGGACTGAGCCATGACGAAGATCAAACTGACATATCTTTATCCCGACATCTGCGGCCTGTACGGCGACCGCGGCAACGTTCTGGCTTTTCAGCGCGTGTGCGGCCAGATGGGGCTTGAGGCCGAAGTGGAGCGCATCGACAACACCGACCAGGCCATCGATTTTGAAGGCACGGACATTTTTTTCCTCTCGCCCGGTGAGCTTTCGGTGTTTCCGAGCGTCATCGCCGCGCTGGAGAAAAACCGCGCCGCGCTGGACAGCTTCCTTGCCAGGGGCGGATATTTCTTCGCCATCGGCTCCGCCGCGTGCGTGTTTGCCGACGAGGTCCAGCGTCTTTCGCGCCCGTCCTATGCCGGGCTTGGCATCGGCGGCTTTGACTGCACGGAGCGCGACATGATCTATGGCGACGACCTCATCTTCACCTGCCGCCCCACTGACACCGACCGCGAGGTCGCGGGCATCCAGATCCAAACCGTGGACATCCATCCCAAGGCCGGAGCCGAGCCGTTCGGATCCATTGTTTACGGCTACGGCAACGACCACAGCAAAGCAGAGGGCATCCGCCACAAAAATCTCATCATCACAAACGCCCTGGGCCCCGCTTTTGTGAAGAACCCGTGGCTGTGGGCGGACGTTCTGGCGGACATCGCCGCGAAAAAAGGAACCGAAACCGCCACGCCGGACTTCGAGCTGGAAAAGAAAAGCCTCGCCGCCGTGAAGGCCTTCAACGCGGGCAAAAAGACCAATCTGTAAAATCCATTCCCATAAAACACCTTTTAAGGCCGTGTATCCCTGCGGATGCGCGGCCTTTGCATATATTGCACACAAAGACGGGGCCCTTGCGCCCCGCCTTTCTTGTTTATATTCACGATTATCGTATTTTTATAAATATTTATTCATTTTATTCTTGACTTTTCGTCCTTTGAATGTATAATTATGAACAAGATATTCAAGGAGGCATTTGAAAATGAAAAAGCTTAGCGTTCTTTTCCTTCTGCTGTGTATGATGCTTGGTCTGCTTTCCGGCTGCGGCACCGACGCTTCCGCCGCGGCGCAGGCCACCCCGGAGCCGGCATCCGAACCGACCGAGACCGCCGAGACCGCCGAGGCGGCGGGGCTGACGATAAACGTGACCGTGCCCGACGATTTTGAGGGCGAGCTGAACGGGCGGCTGCTGTTCGTGCTCGACTATGAGATGCCGGGCGACGGCTGGCAGGTGTTCGACAACATCGATGTGACCGGCTGCCCCGTGTTCGGCAAAACCGTTTATGGTCTCACCGCCGGGGATGTGATCACCATGACGGCGGACGACCCGGAGGTTTACGGCTATCCCATGCAGCTTGGCGAGATCCCGGAGGGCGAATACGCCGTGCAGGCGCTGTTTGTCAAATACACCGAGTTCAGCCGTTCCGACGGCGTGACGCTCTGGGGCATGGCCGACCATGGCGGCGGCGGCCACGTGGCCAGCAACCCCTACAACCTCTACAGCGACGCGCAGCTTACCGCCGTGAACGACAGCGCCGTCATTGACCTGGCGCTGACGAATGAGATCGAGCTGGGCTATGAGCTCCAGGAGGGCCAGGTGGACCAGCAGGGCAACTACGAAAGCGACTACGACTGCGTGGTTTACGACAAGATCAAAAGCGAGGTCCTGTCCGAGTTCTGGGGCACCGATATGTACATCGGGCTGAACATCCTTCTGCCGGCAAACTACGACCCGGCCAAGCAGTATCCCGTGCTTTACTACCAGGGCCACTGGGTCGGCGGCAGCGCCCCCATGCGCTACGGCCGGGACGAGGAATTCACCGCCTGGTGGGACAGCGGCGAGGCCCCGGAGATGATCGTTGTCACCACGCGCGACGCGAATATGTTCTACGACAATATGTACTGGGTCAACAGCGCGAACATGGGCCCCTGCGGCGACGCGTACATCAACGAGCTCATCCCCTACATGGAGCAGACCTACGGCGGCATCAGCGAGTCCTGGGCCCGGATGCTGGCCGGCGGCTCCAACGGCGGCTGGGAATCCATGGCGCTGCAGCTGTTCTATCCCGACGTGTTCGGCGGCACCTGGGTCATGTGCCCGGACGGCATGGACTTCCACGCCTACCAGATCGTCAACCTCTACGACGACGAAAACGGCTTTTACATCGATAACGGCTGGGTGAGCACCGAGCGCCCCTCCGCCCGGGACACCAGCGGCAACATTCTCTGGACCATCGCGCAGGAAAACCACTGGGAAACCGCCATCGGCGGCGGCGAGGCCATCGCCCTGGGCTGCTGGAGCGGCTGGGAAGCGGTTTATGGCCCCGTGGACAGCGACGGCTACCCCGCGCGGGTGTGGGATCCCATCACCGGCGAGATCAACAAGGACACCGTGGCCTACTGGCAGGAGCATTTTGATCTCAACTACTACCTGCAAAACAACTGGGACACGCTCAGCGACAGTCTCTACGGAAAG
This sequence comes from uncultured Oscillospiraceae bacterium, assembly GCA_964426125.1. Classification (GTDB taxonomy): domain Bacteria; phylum Bacillota; class Clostridia; order Oscillospirales; family Oscillospiraceae; genus CAJOIG01. Next base: position 2,018 of record CAYROZ010000040.1, on the reverse strand, counting down.
CTGCATCTGCGCGGCGGCGACATGGATAACTACTATCTCAACCTCTCGCAGTATCTCGTGACCGACTTCCTCGACACCGTCGATTACGGCGGCTACAGCGTGACCTTCCCCGGTATGGGCCACACGGGCAACATCTCCAACCAGGATCTGCTGCTGGAGATCGCCGACCACATGGTCGAATACGGCCCGGAAAACGCTGCCCAGATCATGAACATCCACTAAACCGCATACAAAAAACCCGCCGCCGGAAACCAGTCCGGCGGCGGGGATTTTTTATGTATTATTGAAGCTTCAGATCGCCTTCGCGGATCCAGCCGATGCGGCGCAGGATCTCGCAGAACACCCAGCTCAAGACCGCCGGGAGCACAAAGCAGATCAGCGCCATGCCGATCCAGTCAAACGCGGTGGGAACGATGGCCGCCGCGCCGTTTGCAATGGCCTGTTCCGTGGGCGCGACCCAGCCGGTCCAAACGCCGATGGGGCCGCAAAGACCGCAGGTGCCCATGCCGGAGTTGACCGCCGCGCCGTTCATCTGCATTTTGAAAACGCAGGTCGCAAGCGGCCCTGTGATCATGCTGGCCAGCGTGGCGGGGATCCATATTTTAATGTTGCGCACGATGTTCGGCATTTGCAGCATGCTGGTGCCGAGCCCCTGCGAAACGAGACCGCCCCAGCGGTTTTCCTTAAAGCTCATCACGGCAAAGCCCACCATCTGCGCGCAGCAGCCGGCCACCGCCGCGCCGCCCGCCAGTCCCGTGAGTCCCAGCACGGAGCAGATGGCCGCCGAGCTGATCGGCAGCGTGAGCGCAATGCCCACCACCGCGGATACGATGATGCCCATCCAGAACGGGCGCAGCTCCGTGGCCCACATGATGAGCGTGCCGACGTAGTTGGCCGCCGTGCCGATGGGCTCGGCGATCAGCGACGAAAGGCCAACGCCCACCAGAATGGTCACGATGGGCGTGACGAGAATATCGACCTTCGTTTCCTTGGAAACGGCCTTGCCGAATTCCGCGGCCACAATGGCCACGATCAGCACGGCCAGGGGGCCGCCGGCGCCGCCCATGACATTCGTGGCATAGCCCACGGGTGCGAGCGAAAACAGCACCATCGGCGGCGCGCACAGCGCATTTCCGATGGCCACCGCCATCGCCGGGCCGACCATCGCCGAGGCGATGGAGCCGATGGTATAATCCACGCCGCCCGCCGTGGCAACGGTTTTGGTCAGAAAGCCGATGTGCAGCTGGGTGCCGAGCGTGTTCAAAATGGTGCCGATCAAAAGCGTGCAGAAAAGGCCCTGCGCCATGGCCGACAGCGCGTCGATGCCGTAGCGTTTGGCGGAAAACACGATGTCCTTGCGTTTGAGAAACGCCTTAAACCGATTCATGGGACCGTACCTCCGAATAATTTAAAATGGAATCAAAGCCGATCCGCTGTCAGTTCAGGAAATCGCGCAGCTTCTTCGAGCGCGAGGGATGACGCAGCTTGCGCAGCGCCTTGGCCTCGATCTGGCGGATGCGCTCGCGGGTAACGTTGAATTCCTTGCCGACTTCCTCCAGCGTACGGGTACGGCCGTCGATGATGCCAAAGCGCAGCTCCAGCACCTTTTTCTCGCGCGGCGTGAGCGTGTCCAGAACGGCCATCAGCTGCTCCTTCAAAAGCGTGAACGACGCGGCCTCGGACGGCTCGGACGCGCCCTCATCCTCGATGAAGTCGCCCAGATGGCTGTCCTCCTCCTCGCCGATGGGCGTTTCCAGCGACACCGGCTCCTGCGCGATCTTCAGAATATCGCGCACCTTTTCCACCGGCATGCCCATCTCCTCGGCGATCTCCTCAGCGGAGGGATCGTGGCCCAGCTCCTGCAACAGCTGGCGGGAGACGCGGATGACCTTGTTGATGGTCTCCACCATGTGCACCGGAATGCGGATGGTGCGGGCCTGGTCGGCGATGGCGCGGGTGATGGCCTGGCGGATCCACCAGGTGGCGTAGGTGGAGAATTTGTAGCCCTTGGTGTAGTC